>NZ_JBHXML010000001.1:0-62065 GCF_042720345.1 Kitasatospora sp. NPDC058478
GGGGTTGGGGGGGTGGGGGGGGTGGGGGCGGGGGGGGGTGTGGCGGGGGTGCGCGTGGGGGCGCGGGGGGGGGGGGGGGGGGGGGGGGGGGGGGGGGGGGGGGCGGGCCCCCGCCGCCGGGTTGCTGAGGACGGCCACTCGCCTGATGGCTCGCGGACCGCCGGTCACGGGATCAGCTTGCCGGGGTTGAGGATGCCCGCCGGGTCGAGTTCGGCCTTGACGGCGCGCAGGATGCGCACGCCGAGCTCGCCGATCTCGTCGCTCATCCAGGGCCGGTGGTCGGCGCCGACGGCGTGGTGGTGGGTGATGGTGCCGCCGGCGGTGACGATGGCGTCGCCGGCGGCGCGCTTGGCGGCGGCCCACCGGGTGAGCGGGTCCTCGCCGAGGGCGGCGACGACGGTGAAGTAGAGCGAGGCGCCGGTCGGGTAGACGTGCGAGATGTGGCAGAGGACGAGGGCGCCGGGCAGGGCGGTGGTGAGGGCCTCGGTGACGGCGGTCCGCAGCTGCGGGAGCCGGCTCCAACTGGTCGCGGTCTCCAGGGTTTCGCAGAGGGCGCCGGCGCCGAGCAGGGAGTCCCGCAGGTAGGGGGCGTTGAAGCGGCCGTGTTCCCAGGCCCGGGCGGGGGCCTCGCCGACAGAGGTGGCGCCGGCGGCGAGCAGGGTGTCGCGGGTGAGCCGGTGGCGGGTGGCGACCTGTTCGGCGGTGCCTTCGAAGACGGTGACGGCGAGGCAGCCGGTGATGGCGGGGGCGCCGCCGATCTGTTCGGTCGTGGCGAGGTTGACCATCGTCTCGGCCTCGTCGGAGAGCCGGATAACGGTGGGGCCGGTGCCGGCCTGTTCGACGGCGCGCAGGGCGGCGCTGCCGGTGGCGAAGTCGGGCAGGCTCCAGGCCTCGTAGGCCTTGACGGCGGGCAGCGGGTGAACACGCAGGCGGACGGCGGTGATGACGCCGAGGGTGCCTTCGGAGCCGAGGAAGAGCTCGCGCAGGTCGGGGCCGGCGGCGGAGGCGGGGGCGCGGCCGAGGTCGAGCACACCGGCGGGGGTGACGACGCGCAGACCGCGGACCATCTCGTCGAAGCGCCCGTGGCCGGCCGAGTCCTGGCCGGAGGAGCGGGTGGCGGCGAAGCCGCCGAGGGTGGCGTAGCGGAAGCTCTGCGGGTAGTGGCCGAGTTCGTAGCCGCGTTCGGCGAGCAGGGCCTCGGCGGCGGGGCCGGTGAGGCCGGCGCCGAGGACGGCCTCGCCGGAGGTCTCGTCGAGGTCGTGGAGCCGGTCGAGGCGGCGCAGGTCGAGCGAGATGACGGCGGTGAGGCCGCCGCGTTCGGGGTCGAGGCCGCCGACGACGCTGGTGCCGCCGCCGAACGGGACGACGGCGATGCGGCGTTCGGCGCAGAGCGCGAGGACGGCGGCGATCTCCTGCTCGTCGCCGGGCAGCACGACGGCGTCGGGCGCGTCCTGGGGGTCGCGGCTGCGGCGGCGCAGCAGGTCGGGGGTGGACTTGCCGCCGGCGCGGGGGAGCCGGTCGGCGTCGGCGGCGCTGACGTTGGTCTCGCCGACGGCGGCGGCGAGGGCCTTGAGGTCGTCGGCGGCGATCCGCGAGGGGTGCAGGACGACCTCGTCGGCGGCCGGTCCGGGGGTGGCGTCGCCGGTGACGCCGAGGGCGGCGGCGAGCAGTCCCTTGATGTCCGCGGACAGCTCCTTGGCGAGGGCCGGGTCGCCCCAGGCGTCCCACTTCATCGGGGGGAGCGGCAGCGCGGCGCCGGCCGGTCCCGCTTGCGTCTCAGATGCCATGCGTTACAGTTTCACACATCATGTCAAGTAGTAACGCCGAGCCCCCTGGCAGTCCCGCGCGCAGCACCGACGACGCGATCCTGGACGCCGCCGCCGACCTGATCGTCCATCTCGGCGTGCGCCGAACGCAGTTGGCGGAGATCGCCCGCCGCGCCGGGGTCAGCCGGCCGACCGTCTACCGGCGCTGGCCGGACGTCCGGGCGGTGATCGGCGCCCTGCTCACCCGGGAGATCCGGGCCACCCGGGAGGGCGTCGCCCTGACCCTCGGGGGCGACGGCGCCCCGATCGGCCGGGAGGCCTTCGTCGACGGGGTCGTCGAGGTGGCCGTCCGGCTGCGGGACCACCCGGTGCTCGGCGCGCTGCTGCGCTCCGCCGACTCCGACCTGCTGCTGGAGTACGTCGTCGAGCGGCTCGGCACCAGCCAGCGCGGCCTGCTGGAGGCGCTGCGGGCCGGCATCGAGCAGGGGCAGGCGCACGGTTCGATCCGGTCAGGGGAGCCGGTCGAACTGGCCGCCATGGTCCTGCTGATCGCCCAGTCCACCGTCCAGTCGCACCGCATGGTCGCCTCCCTGCTGCCGGAGGCCGCCTGGCGGCGCGAACTGACCAGAGCACTGAACGGATACCTCGCGCCATGACCTCGACGCCCGCCGGATCCTCCGCCACTCCTTACGCCGGCTCCAGCCGACTCGACGCCGGCCGGCGCCGGGCGGAACTCGAAGCGCTGGGGGACCGCCCGCGGGTCGACCTGCTGGTGATCGGCGGCGGCGTCACCGGCGCCGGGGTGGCCCTGGACGCCGCCTCACGCGGGCTGCGCACGGTGCTGGTCGAGTCCCGCGACCTGGCGTTCGGCACCAGCCGCTGGAGCTCCAAGCTGGTGCACGGCGGCCTGCGCTACCTCGCCTCCGGGCGGATCGGGGTGGCCCGGGAGAGCGCGATCGAGCGCGGCGTGCTGATGACCCGCACCGCCCCGCACCTGATCCGCGCGCTGCCCCAACTGGTGCCGCTGCTCCCGGGGTTGCTGCGCCCCGGGCAGGCCTCGCTGATCCGGGTGGGCTTCCACGCCGGGGACGCGCTGCGGCTCGGTGCCGGGACGCCGGGCGCGCTGCTGCCCCGGGTGCGCCGGATCGGCGCCGCGCGGACGCGGCAGCTGGTGCCGGGTGTGCGGACCGCCGGACTGTCCGGCGCGCTGGTCGCGCACGACGGCCAACTCGTGGACGACGCCCGGCTGGTGGTGGCGCTGGCGCGGACCGCGGCGCAGTACGGCGCCACCGTGCTGACCAGGGTGCGGGCGGAGTCCGTGACGGGCGGCTGCGCCCGGCTCACCGACACCGTCACCGGGCAGTCGCTGACCGTCGAGGCCGGCGCGGTGGTCAACGCCACCGGCGTCTGGGCGGGCGAGGTGGACCCGTCGATCAGGCTGCGCCCCAGCCGGGGCACCCACCTCCTGGTGGACGCCGCCGCGCTCGGCCACCCGACCGCGGCGCTCACCGTGCCGGTGCCCGGTTCGACCAGCCGCTTCGTCTTCGCGCTGCCCCAGCAGCTCGGCCGGGTGGCGATCGGGCTGACCGACGAGGACGCGCCCGGTCCGATCCCGGACGAGCCGCAGCCCGCCGAGGGGGAGCTCGCCTTCCTGCTCGACACCGTCAACGCCGCCCTGAGCACCGCGCTGACCAGGGCGGACGTGCGCGGCGCGTACGCGGGGCTGCGGCCGCTGATCGACACCGGGGGCGGCAGCACCGCCGACATCTCCCGGGAGCACGCGGTGCTGGAGTCGCCGTCCGGGCTGGTCACGGTGGTCGGCGGCAAGCTCACCACCTACCGGCGGATGGCCGAGGACGCGGTGGACGCCGCCGTCCGGCTGCGCGGCCTGCCGGCCCGGGCCTGCTGGACGGCCCGCCTGCCGCTGGTCGGGGCCCCGACCCACCGGGACAGCCGTCCGCTCCCGGCGGGCGCCGTGCCCGGCTCGCTGCTCGCCCGCTACGGCGGATCGTCCCAGGAGGTGGTGGCCGCCGGGGAGTTGACGCCGATCGCGGAAGGCCTGGACGTGACGCGCGCCGAGGTCGCCTACGCCGTCACGCACGAGGGCGCGCTGGACGTCGCCGACGTGCTCGACCGCCGGACCAGGATCGGTCTGGTCGCCGAGGACGCCGAGCGGGCCCGGAAGGCGATCGAGGAGATCGTGGCGCAGCGACTGTAGCGGGCAAGTCGCCCGGGAGGCGGCGCTCAGCGCGCCGCGCGCTCCGGCATCGGGTGCTCGGCTCCCGCGACCTCCAGGACGCAGGAGTACGGGTGCTCGGCCGCGCCCGTGCGGTCCAGCCGTACCGAGAGCGGCAGCGGCGGCTCCTCGGCGAGTTGGGCGGCGAGCGTCAGCGGGTAGACGCCGTGCCCGTGGACGCGGTGGAAGGCGCATTCCTTGCCGTCCACCAGCAGCTCGGTCTCGGTGATCCAGCCGGAGCGGACGTTGACGGTGACCGAGTGCCCGGCCTGGTCGAAGTGGAAGCTGTACCGCTGGCGCATGGGGAACCTCCCGCGCGGGGGCCGCCGGTCGGGGCGGACCAGGGGATCCACCGCCAGTCTAGGGTGGCCACCGGGTCTCGGCCCGGCGGGTGCGGCGGCCGGGGCGGCGGGTGGTTCCCGGTGGAGCCCCTGAGAAATCCCCGGGGTGGGCCCCGACCGCAGGTGGATTCCCGTGATCTCTACAGTGTTGTAGATTCGTCCGCAGGGAGAGATCGAGGAGGGCATTGTGGGAGTTTCGCTGGCCAAGGGCGGCAACGTCTCGCTGAGCAAGGAGGCGCCCGGTCTGAGCGCCGTGATCGTGGGTCTCGGCTGGGACGTGCGCACCACCACTGGCGCCGACTACGACCTGGACGCCAGCGCGCTGCTCTGCAACGCGCTCGGCAAGGTGGTCTCGGACCAGCACTTCGTCTTCTTCAACAACCTGCGCAGCCCCGATGGTTCGGTCGAGCACAGCGGCGACAACCTGACCGGTGGCGGCGACGGCGACGACGAGCAGATCAAGGTCGACCTGGCGCGGGTGCCGGCCGACGTGGCGAAGGTGGTCTTCCCGGTGTCGATCTACGACGCCGACGCCCGGCTGCAGAGCTTCGGGCAGGTCCGCAACGCGTTCATCCGGGTGCTGAACCAGGCCAACGGCCAGGAGATCGCCCGTTACGACCTCAGCGAGGACGCGTCCACCGAGACCGCGATGGTCTTCGGTGAGCTGTACCGCAACGGCGCGGAGTGGAAGTTCCGCGCCATAGGGCAGGGTTACGCCTCCGGTCTGCGCGGCATCGCGACCGACTACGGCGTCAACGTCTGATCGCAGCAGGTGGATCGCAGCAGGTGATCTGACGGGGTTTCGGCGGCCACGGGCCTGTGCGGCCCACGCTCACTCGGGACGCCCGAGGGCGTGGCCGCCGAAACCCCCGCTGCCGGTGAGCTGGCCGTGCCACCAGGCGACCATCCCCGGCTCGTCCATGGTCGACCAGTCCGGTGCGGCGGCGACCTGCTCCCGGCCGAGCCGTCGGCCCAGTTCCACCAGCTCCCGCCCGACCACGCCCCGCTCCTGGTCGTACGCGGCCAGCACGGACGGCCAGGAGTCGCCGTGCGCGGCGGCGGCCCGCCCGGCCTGCTCGAAGGCGTGCGCGTCCTGCAAGGCCTTCACCGCGCCGCTGGTGTTGTGCGGGCGGACGACGGTGGCCGCGTCCCCGCCGAGGAGAAGCCGGCCGGCCGTGCGGCGCGGGGTCTCCAGGTCGTAGACGGGCTGGAGGAAGGTCCGCTCGCGCGGGGTGAGGGTGACCAGGGCGGCCCAGTACGGCGGCAGGTGCCGTTCGGCGAGCCGGCGCAGGTCGTCCAGCTGCCCGTCGGTGAGGGTGCCCGCCGGGATGCTGGTCGGGCCGTCGAGGCGCAGCCAGGCGGGAGTGGGCGCGTAGAAGACCCAGTTCACCTGGGTGCTGCCGGGGGTGAGCCCGGGGATGCGGTAGATCACGACCTGGCCGCCGGGGTAGCAGACGGTGGCGCACTCGTCCTCCGGCCAGGCCGCGGACCCGCCGGGCAGCTCCGCCAGCAGTGCGGCGTCGTAGCTGCCGCGCCAGCACACGTACCCGGCGTATTCGGGCCGGGCCTGCGGGCAGACCGCCGCGCGGACCACCGAGCGGTAGCCGTCGGCGCCAATCACCAGGTCGTGCGGTTCGCGGGTGCCGTCGGGGCCGGCCGTCCAGGCGCCGTCCTGGTCGGTGCCGGCCGCGGTGACGGTGTGGCCTTGCCGGAACTCGATCCGGTCGGGGGTGCGTTCGCGCAGGGCCTGCCAGAGGACGGCCCAGTGGTGGGAGTGGAACGGCATCGGCTGGTTCCAGAGCACCCGCCCGCGCCCGTCCGGTCCGTCGCCGCCGCGGTCCTCGGCCGTCTCCCGGGTGACCCAGCGGCGGACGGTGAGGCGGTGGCGGCGGACGCCGTCGTGGAGGTGGCCGGCGCGGACCAGTTCGTCGAAGCGGTCGTCGTTGATGCAGATCCCGACGCCGCGGTCCTCCAGCTGGCCCTCGCTGCGTTCCAGGACCACGATCCGGTCCGCTCCCAGCCGGGCGGCGGCCCCGGCGAAGGCGCTTCCGGCGATGCTGCCGCCGATCACGGCTATCGAGCTATCCCGCATGGCGGTCCTCTCCCAGCTGCCCACACTATCGATCTGACAATACGCGGACCATGTCCGCGAGTTGGTGGGAACCGGCAGAGCGCGGGGCCCCGGCCCGCGACCCCGTTATGCAACTAGTTGCACATCGAGCCACCGTCCCCTACCCTGCGGTAACAACGACCCCCGCCGCCCCCAGGAGACGTCGATGAGCGCGTCGATGAGCACCACCCCCGGCAGCAGCCGCTACCCGCACCTGCTCAGCCCGCTCGACCTCGGCTTCACCACCCTGCCCAACCGCGTCGTCATGGGCTCCATGCACGTCGGCCTGGAGGAGGCCCCCGACGGCTACCGGCGGATGGCCGCCTTCTACGCCGAACGGGCCCGCGGCGGCGTCGGCCTCATCGTCACCGGCGGCATCGCCCCCAACGAGGCCGGGCGCCCCTGGGAGGGCGGCGCGATGCTCACCACCGAGGCCGAAGCCGACCGCCACCGCGTCGTCACCGACGCCGTGCACGCCGCCGGCGGGAAGATCGCCCTGCAGATCCTGCACTTCGGCCGCTACGCCTACCACCGCGACCTCGTCGCCCCCAGCGCCCTCCAGGCCCCGATCAGCCCCTTCGTCCCGCACGAGCTCACCGCCGCACAGGTCGAGCAGACCATCGAGGACTTCGTCCGCTGCGCCGAACTCGCCCGCCGCGCCGGGTACGACGGCGTCGAGGTCATGGGCTCCGAGGGCTACCTGATCAACGAGTTCGTCGTCGCCGCCACCAACCGGCGCGAGGACGAGTGGGGCGGCCCGTACGAGCGCCGGATGCGCTTCCCGGTGGAGATCGTCCGCCGCGTCCGCGAGCGGATCGGCGAGGACTTCATCATCGTCTACCGCCTCTCCATGCTCGACCTGGTGCCCGGCGGCTCCACCCTCGACGAGGTCGTCCGCCTCGCCCAGGCCGTCGAGGCCGCCGGGGCGACCATCATCAACACCGGCATCGGCTGGCACGAGGCCCGCATCCCCACCATCGCCACCTCCGTGCCGCGCGGCGCCTTCGCCTGGGCGACCAGGAAGGTGATGGGCACGGTCGGCATCCCGCTGGTCACCACCAACCGCATCAACACCCCGGAAATCGCCGAGCAGTTGCTCGCCGACGGCTGCGCCGACCTGGTCTCGCTGGCCCGCCCGCTGCTCGCCGACGCCGACTTCGTCGCCAAGGCGGAAGACGGCCGCGCCGACGCCATCAACACCTGCATCGGCTGCAACCAGGCCTGCCTCGACCACACCTTCAGCGGCCTGATCACCTCCTGCCTGGTCAACCCGCGCGCCTGCCACGAGACCGAACTCGTGCTCGCGCCCACCAGGTTGCGCAAGCGCATCGGCGTCGTCGGAGCCGGACCGGCCGGGCTCGCCTTCGCCGTCTCCGCCGCCGAACGCGGCCACGACGTCACCCTGTTCGACTCCGCCGCGGCGATCGGCGGGCAGCTGAACACCGCCCGACTCGTGCCCGGCAAGGAGGAGTTCGACGAGACGCTGCGCTACTACCGCACCCGGCTCGCCGAGTTGGCCGTCACCCAGCGCCTCGGCACCACCGCCACCGCCGAGCAGCTCGCCGCCGAGAACTTCGACGAACTCGTCCTCGCCACCGGCGTCACCCCGCGAACCCCCGCCGACCTCCCAGGAGTTGACCACCCCAGCGTGCTCGGCTACCTCGACGTCCTGCGCGGCGGCGCCCCCGTCGGCGAGCGGGTCGCCATCCTCGGCGCGGGCGGCATCGGCTTCGACGTGGCCGGCTTCCTCACCGACCCGGGCGACGCGGCCAGCCTCGACCCGGCCGTGTTCCAGGCCAAGTGGGGCATCGACCCGGAGTACCGCGAGCGCGGCGGACTGCGCCGCCCCGAGCGGCCCGCACCGCCGCGCGCCGTCCACCTGCTCCAGCGCAAGACCAGCAAGGTCGGGGCCGGGCTCGGCAAGACCACCGGCTGGATCCACCGCACCGAACTCCGGCACCGCGGCGTCACCATGGTCGCCGGCGCGACGTACGACCTGATCGACGACGCCGGCCTGCACTTCACCGTCGACGGCGAGCGCCAACTGCTGCCCGTGGACACCGTGGTGCTCTGCACCGGCCAGGAGCCGCGCCGCGACCTGTACGAGGCGCTGCGCGAGCGCGGCCTGGAGGCCCACCTGATCGGCGGCGCCGACGTCGCCGCCGAACTCGACGCCAAGCGGGCCATCAAGCAGGGCACCGAACTGGCCGCCGCGATCTGACCCTTCCTTGCGCGCTGGGTCCTGTTCGGCCGGACAGGACCTGGGCACGCCTTGGGCACGCCCTAGGGCGTGTCTTCAAACTCCCGTCGTCCGCCCGGAGGGCGGGCGTGGCGGCGTTGGGGTGCGTGCATCGCAAGGCGGAGGAGGGAGTCCATGCGGAGCATCGGCGACTGACGACAACGCGGCGAGGTGCGTGCCCCAACGCCGGCGCGCAGGCGGGAGTTTGAAGACGCGCCCTAGGATCGACGGCATGTCGCTGCCGCACGCCATCCTCACCGCCCTGCTGGAGAAACCGTCCTCGGGGCTGGAGCTGACCCGGCGCTTCGACAAGTCGATCGGCTTCTTCTGGCCCGCCACCCACCAGCAGATCTACCGCGAACTGGGCCGGCTGGAGGCCTCCGGACAGATCCGGGCCCTCCAGCCGTCCGGCCCCGTCCGCGGACAGAAGAAGGAGTACGAGGTCCTGCCCGAGGGCCGCGCCGAACTCGCCCGCTGGACGGCCGAGGGCGCCGCGCCGCGCGCCGTCCGCGAACCGCTGCTGCTACGGCTGCGCGCCGCCGCGGTGGTCGGTACGGACGGCCTGGCGGCCGAGGTGCGGCGGCACCTGGCGCTGCACCGCGCGCAGTTGGACGACTACCGGGAGATCGAGCGGCACGACTTCCCGGCCGAGACGACGGCCGGGGAGAACCGCCTTCAGCACGCCGTGCTGCGGGCGGGCATCGGACTGGAGGCCTTCTGGGTGCAGTGGCTCACCGAAACCCTCGAAACCCTCGAAACCCTCGAAGCGCTCGAAACCCCTGAAACCCCCGAAACCCCCGAAACCCTCGAAGCGCTCGAAGCGCTCGAAACCCCCGGACCGCTTCCGCCGGACCAGCCGGACCAGGGGGCCTGACCTGCGGTGATCCGCGCCCGCGAGCCCCGTAACAGGCCCGGTGGGACACTGGTGCCTGTCCCTGCCCGCACTCTCGACCGGGGGGCCCGCATGTCCCACCCGAAGCCGCTCCACGCCCTCGCCGCCGCCGCCCTCGCCGCGGCGGTCGCCTTGGGCCCGGCCCACCTCGCCGCGGCCGCGACGCCCGGCCAGCCCGCCCAGGGCCTGCCCACCTCCGAGCAACTCACCGCGGCCCTGCTCACCGTCGACGACATCGGCCCAGGCTTCACCCAGGTCCCCAGCACGGCCAGCCCCAGCGCCGGCCCCAGTACGATGCCGTCCCCGGCCAACGGCTGCGACGCCCTCAGCGACCTGATCAACATGCACACCGGCATCCCCGGCCCCGAGACCCCGCACGCCGAGGCCGAACTGGACGGTCCGGGCGGCAACCCGATGGTGACCGAGTCCCTGACCGCCGAGGACGCGGGAAAGCTCACCACCGACTTCGACGCCGCCACCGCGGCCCTCAAGAGCTGCCACACCATCACCTTCAGCGCCGGCACCAACGACTCGGTGACCTTCACCGTCACCCCGGTCACCCTCGGCGACCGCCAGGACGCGCCCGCCGTCCGCCTCGACGGCACCCTGGCCGGCGTCCAGCTGAACGCCTTCGTCGGCGTCGAGCGCTTCGGCACCGTCGGCATGGCCTTCGGCTTCTTCCAGCGCGGCGGCGACTCCTCCCAGCTGGCCTCCTTCCAGTACCGCGCCGCTGTCGCCAAGGTCCAGCGCGCCCTCGGCGCCACCGCCGGCAGCACCACCCCGCCCACCGCCACGGCCCCCGTCACCCAGGGCACCTCGGTCTGAGCCGGACGACGCGACGGCCCCCGTCGGGCAGGCAGCCCGACGGGGGCCGCGGCGTGCGGTGCGCGGGGAAGCGTTGCGGCCGGTGCTGGTGGGGCTGTATCGGGCGGGTGCGGAGCCGGCGGTGTCGGCCGGTCAGGCGCTGATGCGCCGCCGGTCCCGTGCGGGGGCCGGCGCCTGGATCGGGGCCGGGGTGCGGCCGGCGAGGCGGCAGCCGAGGCAGTGGGGGTGGCCCCGGCGGCCGGCCGGATCGGGGGTGCGCCAGTGCCGGTGGGCGGGCGGGCGCGGGCCGGTGGGCTTGCCCCAGCCGGCGAGGTGGAGCAGCCAGCCGGCGAGCGCGCCGAGGACGGTGAGGATCCCGCCGGCCCAGAGCCCGGCGGCAGAGCCGAGGGCGAGGGCCGTGCCCGCGACGGTGAAGCCGAGGATCGCGATGACGGAGCCGGTCCAGCCGGCGATGGTGTGCCCCATGTCGTGGTCGCCGTGTGCGCTCATTGCTCCTCGTTTGGTGTGATGGGCGGGTCGGGATGGACGGGTCGGCCGTTTATCTCACAAGCTAAGTAACTTAGATGCTAAGGAGATATCGAGTGAAGGGCAAGCCGCGCCCCCGGGCGACGCCCGAGCAGGCGCTCTACGCGATGGACCGGATGATCGCGCTGGCGCAGTTCGGTCAGCAGGACATCGCCGCCCGGCTCGGCCTCAACGTCACCGACCTGACCTGCCTCGGCTTCGTCATCGAGGCCGCGATGGCCGGGGAGCCGCTGGCCGCCGGCGACCTCGCCGAGCGCGCGCAGCTGACCACCGGCGCCGTGACCGGCGTGCTCAACCGACTGGAGAAGACCGGCTACGCCCGCCGCGAGGCCGACCCGGCCGACCGCCGGCGCGTCCGCGTGGTGATGGCGGAGGACGCGCAGCAGCGCATCCTCCAGGTCTACGGCCCGTTCTATGAGCGGATCGGCGCGCTGTTCGCCGACTACACGCCGGACGAGATCGCGGTGATCGCCGACTGGTTCACCCGGGCCAAGGGGGTGCTGGGGGAGTCGCTGGACGAGATCCGGGCCGACATGCCGTAGCGGCCGACCCCGGGGAGGGGCCGGCCGCCACGGTCTCGGAGCAGCGCCTCGGTGCAGCGTCGTGGAGCAGCGTCGCGGGGCGACGTCTTGGTGCAGCGCCTCTGGGCAGCGCCTCAGGGCAGGTACGTCACCTCGGGGAAGGCCGCGGACGGGCCGTCGAGGAGGCGGCTGGGGCGGCGGCGCAGGTGCAGGTCGAAGAAGGCCACCGGGTACGCCTGCTGGATCTTCACCGCGCGGACCGGGTCGAGGGTGCCGATCATGTCCCGGACCTGCTCGTCGGTCAGGCCGAGGAGCTTGGCGGCCTGCGGGATCAGCACCTGGTCGTCGCCGTACGAGACGTGCACGGCGCCCAGGGCCTGGACGTCGAGCCGCCAGCCGCGCAGGTGCGGCCAGAACTCGGCGACGGCCGGCTGGCCGGCCCGGGTGAACGCGGCGGTCATCATCATGAACGGCCGGTCCAGGTCGGTGGTGATGGTCGGCTGCATCGGGCCGTCCAGGCTCAGCCCGGCGCGGACGCGCCGGTCGGCGAGCATGGTGTAGGCGGTGGCCGTGCCGCCCTTGGACCAGCCGAACATGCCGATCCGGTCCGGGTCGAGGGCGTGCAGCAGGCCGGCGGGCAGCGGCCTGCCGTCGGTGTCGGGGTTGCGCCCGGCGGCGAGGGCGTCGACCTGGTCGAGGAGGAAGCGGATGTCCGCGGCGAAGTCCTTCGGCCCCATCGGGATGCTCCGGTCCGGGGTGAGGACCAGGCCGTCGGGGAACTCGGTGATCGCGTCGCGGGTGTGGTCGACGGTGACCACCACGTAGCCGTGGCTGGCGAGTTCCTGGACCATCACGGTGTGGTCGGCGCGGTGGCTGTGCGCGCCGTGCGAGTAGACGACGACGGGCAGGCGGCGGCCCGCGCGGTGGACCGGGGCGCCCACGCGGCCGGAGGTGAGCGGGGCGAGGGCGGGGTCGATGGCGAAGCCCGTGTCCGCGAGGAACGCCCGCAGTGCGCCGTCGGCCATCCAGGGCGCGAGCGGGTACTCCCCGGCCTCGCGGGCGGGGTACCAGACGCTCGCCATCAGCTCGCGGAACCGGCCCGGGCCGGCCAGCGGGTCCGGGCGGGAGGCGTCGAGCAGGTGCAGCGGGACGGTGCCCACGGGGTGCGGCCCGGTGGGCTCGGGCAGGGTGAGCCGCGCCGGGCCGCCGGCGGCGGTGGTGACGGTCCCGGGGGTGGCGGACCCGCCCGCCGCCCACGCGGGGCGGGCGAGGGCGAGCGGTGCGGCGGCCCCGGTGGCTCCGGCGGCCAGTGCGGCCCCCAGCAGGCGGCGGCGCGTCATGGCGTGTCGGCTCGTGAACGGCGTGGTGGTCATGGGCCCTCCCTGGGTGTGCTGGACAGGACCGGGCCGAGGCGCGCGGTCTTCGCAGGTGCGGCCGTCGTTCGACACCGGACGGCCGGGGAAGCGCCCCTGACGGACCGTCCGATGGATCTCCGTGCACCTGAACGGAAGGCTGTCATCGCGGCGTACCCGGCCACATCCGACCACCGGATGACGGTGCGGCCGCGCGCATTGGCCCGGGGGTTTACATCCGTGGGCTGATGCGGCGGCGTGCCGGGGCGGGGTGGCGCATAGCGTTCACGCTCAACCCAACGCAACGGATAGCGTGACTGACGTTGCGTTAAATCCGTAACTGTTGCAACGATAATGAGGCGCTGACCTGTGATAATGCTGATTGTGCGCAACGTGCCTGTTGCCGTGAAGCGTGAAGGCAACGTAGCGTTTCCGTTGTCAGAAAGAACGAGCCACAGGAGAGCATCATGCAGAAGTTCGCCACCCCCGCCCCGGTCTCCGCCGTCCTCGACATCCCCGCCGGGCGCATCCGGCTCATCGCCGCCGACCGGGCCGACACCACGGTCGAGGTCCTGCCCGCCGACGCCTCGAAGAGCCGCGACGTGAAGGCGGCGGAGCGGACCACCGTCGAATACGCCGACGGCGTCCTGCGGATCGAGGCGGCGGCGGCCGAGAACCGGATCCTCGGCCAGTCCGGCACCGTCGAGGTGACCGTCCAACTGCCCGCCGGCTCCCGCATCCAGGCGAAGACGGCCAGCGCCGAACTCCGGGGCGTCGGACGCCTCGGCGACGTCACCTTCGAAGGCGCGCAGGCCTCGGTCAAGCTCGACGAGACCGCCGGCGCCCACCTCGCAGTCCTCGCCGGCGACATCTCCGTCGGCCGCCTCGACGGCCCCGCCGAGATCACCACCGCCAAGGGCGACATCCACATCACCGAAGCCGTGCACGGCACGATCACGCTGCGCACCGAGGCCGGCGACGTGTCCGTCGGCGCCGCCCGCGGCGTCTCCGCCTCCCTGGACGCCGGCACCACCTACGGCCGGATCCACAACACGCTCAAGAACACCGACGGCGCCGCCGCCGGCCTGAGCATCCACGCGACCACCGCCTACGGCGACATCACCGCCCGCAGCCTCTGAAGCCCCAGCCCCGGCCCCAGCCCGCACCCGCACACTCCGATCGCGAGACAAGGAACAACCATGAGTGAATCCCGCCACGCCGCCGAGATCGCCGTCGAGGACGCCGCAGGTCAGGACCGCCCGGAGCTCCAGCAAGCCATCCAGGAGTTCGTCGACGCCGGTTTCGCCGGGATACAGCTGCGCGTGCACGACGAGCACGGGGAGTGGGTCGGCAGCGCCGGGGTGCGCAAGCTGGGCGAGGCCGCGAAGCCGTCGGTGGACGGGAAGTTCTGGGTGGGCAGCACCACCAAGACCTTCGTCGCGACCCTGGTGCTGCACCTGGTGGCCGACGGCGCGACCGGGCTGGACACCCCGGTGGCCGACCACCTGCCGCAGTTCGGGCTGGACCGGCGGATCACCGTGCGGATGCTGCTCCAGCACACCAGCGGCCTGGCCAGCTACACCGGCGACCTCGAACCCGACGGGACGTTCGTGCCGGGGATCCCCGCGATGGGCAAGGAGTGGGTGGACAACCGGTTCCACAGCTACCGGCCCGAGGAGCTCGTGCAGTTCGCCCTGTCCAAGCCGGCACGGTTCGAGCCGGGCACCGACCAGAGCTACTCCAACACCAACTACACGCTGGCCGTGCTCCTGATCGAGCAGGCCGCCGGCCGCCCGTACGCCGAGGAGATGCAGCGGCGGATCCTTCGGCCGCTCGGACTGCGGGACACCGTGGTGCCGGGCGACTCGCCGGAGCTCCCCGCGCCGCACGCCCACGGCTACTACCGCTACCAGGACGGCGACCAGTGGAAGCTGGTCGACGTCGCCCGCCAGAACCTCTCCCTCCTGGTCGGCGCCGGCGACCTGATCTCGACCACCCGGGACCTCCACACGTTCTTCGCCGTACTCCTGGGCGGCAAGCTCCTGCCCGCCCCCCTGCTGGACGAGATGCGCACGCCGCACGGGATGCTCGGTTACGGCCTGGGCCTGTTCATCCAGGACCTCGGCCCCGACGGCGGCACCATCGTCCACCACAACGGCGGCGCCCCCGGCGGCTACGGGGCACTGATGATCGGCACACCCGACGGCAGCAAGACCCTGACCGCCGGGCTCACCACCGGCGACTCCGCATCCGACCCGGCACAGGAGTTCCCCAAGGCGCTGGACCGGCTCATCACGGCGGTGTTCGGCGGCGGAGGCGGCGTGCGGGCCGAAAGCTGACGGCGTGCGGTTTCGGCGTAAGGAGTGGGAAGTCGGCGGGGCCGACTTCCCACTCCGTTCGTTGAAGGGGTGGTGCCCCGGCGCGCAGCGGTGGTGAGGTGGTGGTGAAGCGCGAAGTCGCGCTCCGGAAGGTGGTCGGCGTCGTCGCGTTAGCAGCGCGTTCCGCGATGGTGAAGCGGCGTGGCGTAATGCAGTTCCATGTCAGGCAAATTCCTTCCCCGAAGCGGGAGTTGGCTTCTGTTTACGCGCCGGAGGATTGTTGAGCTCCGGAGGTGGTGGTGCGGGCCGTCGAGGGGGACTTCGACTGGCGCGGGAAAACCCGCAGCGCCCTGGACGTACGCTGACCGTGGATTCGACGAGCACCGAGAGTGCTGGTTCGGATGCGGAGGGTTGGCCCGCAGGTCGGCCCGAATCAGTCGGTCGAACGGGTGGGTGATTATCGTGGGTGGCGTCGAGCGCACGGTCTTCGATGACGGCGAGACGGTGGAGAACTCCGACGGGGTCGCGGAGTTCTACGCTGCGGTGGGCAAGTTGATCAGGCTCTTCCGAGAGCGGGCCGGGATGACGCAGCGTGAGCTGGCCGACAGGCTCGGGTACAGCGAGGACCAGCTGGGGGCGGTCGAGCGCGGCAAGCGGACGCCGAGAATCGAGATCCTGACGAAGGCGGACGAAGTCCTCAACGCGGGTGGCGCGTTGAAGATCGTCGCGGACGACGTGATGAGGGCGAAAGTCCGGATCAGCACGCGGCACCCGGCGTTCTCCAAGGCCTTCACGTTCGAGGAGAACCGGGCGATCGAGATCCACGACTACAGCACGATGGCCATCCCGGGGCTTCTCCAGACCGAGGCATACATCCGAGCCCTGTACGAAATGCGTCGACCGCTGCTCTCCGAGAAGCAGATCGATGAGTGGGTGGCCGCGCGGTTGGCTCGGAAGGCGATCCTCGAACGATGGCCTCTGCCGGTCGTGAGCTGGGTCATCGACGAGAGCGTGTTGAGGCGCCCGCTGGGTGGGTGGGATGTCCACAAGGAGCAGCTCCAGCACCTTCTGAAGGTGGGGCAGATGCGAGGCCCGGAGTTGCAGGTCATGTCGCTGGACAGGATGCAGCACTCCGGCATGGGGGGCTCGTTCACCCTCCTGACGCCGCCGGGTCGCTCGCAGATCGCGTACGTGGCCGTTCAGCACGTCAACCGGCTGATCACGGATCCCGAGGAAGTCCGTAATATGGCGGCACGGTACAGCAGTATCCGCGCCCAGGCCCTGGGCCTGAGGGAGTCCCTGGCCCTGATCGAGAAGATTCTGGGGGAAGTATGAGCACCCAGCTGGCATGGTTCAAGAGCAGTCACAGCACCAATGAGGATGCCAACTGCGTCGAGGTCGCCGAGACGCCCGGCACTGTTCACGTGCGTGATTCCAAGGACAAGAGCGGCCCGCAGCTGACGTTCGGGCCGACTGCGTGGCAGGCGTTCGTGGCGTTCGCTGCGGCCGCCGAGGTCTGATTCAGCCTTCTCCCGACGGCTCGCCGCTTCCGCGCGGCGAGCCGTCGGCGTACCGTCGAACTGTTGGCGCTGTCCGACGTTTTGGGGGAGCAGTGAGTAGCGAGCTGGCGTGGTTCAAGAGCAGCTACAGCACGAACGAGGAAGCTCAGTGCGTCGAGGTCGCCGAGACGCCCGGCGTCGTCCACGTGCGTGACTCCAAGGACAAGGGCGGCCCGCAGTTGGCGTTCGAGCCGACCGCGTGGCAGGCGTTCGTGGCGTTCGTGGCGTTCGCCGCAGCCGCCGAGGTCTGATTCGGCGTCGGCGTTCCGTCGGGAGATGACGGCCAATCGGCGGACGGGCGGGTGGAATGCGGGTGTCGTCGGGCCGGTGTCGGGTGGGGGCTGCTACCAACGGTCCCATGTCCCATCACCTCAGCGGCCCCAACCTCCGCTCGCCCCGAGGCGACTCGCGGCTCGACCTGACCGACGTGTTCGCCTTCCCGGCCGCCGATGCGCCCGGCCGGACCGTCCTGATCATGAACGCGAACCCCTACGCCCCCACCCAGGCGGCCGAGTTCCACCCCGACGCCGTGTACCGCATCAACATCGACACCGACGGGGACCACCGCGCCGACGTCGCCTACTCCTTCACCTTCTCCGCCCCCACCCACACCGGCGCCCAGACCGTCACCGTCCACCGGGCGACCGGCGCCGCCGCGCAGAAGCACGAGCCCACCGGGGACGTCCTGTTCTCCGAAGCCCCGGTCGCCTTCGGGGACGCGCCCGACGTCATCGAGGCGAACGGCCGCAAGCTCTCCGTCGGCCTGCGCAGCGATCCCTTCTTCGCCGACCTCGAAGGGATCGTCAACGACTTCACCTGGACCGGCAAGGACGCCATGGCCGACGCCAACGTCTTCGGCATCGCCCTCGAAGTCCCCGACACCGACCTCGGCCCCGACCCGACGATCGGCGTCTGGGCCCGGGTCAGCCTCCGCCAGGACGGCCGGCTCGTCTCCGTCGACCGTGGCGCGCACCCCTCCCTCACCGCCTACTTCAACAAGGAGGAGGTGAAGGACGCGTACAACGCGGGTGAGCCGGCCGACGACTGGGACACCTACCGCGAGGCCTGGACGGCCGTCCTCCAGCACACCGGGGACTACACCACCGAGGCCGCCACCGAGACCTTGAAGCTCGTCCTCCCGGACATCCTCCGCTACGACCGCTCCCGCCCCGCCGCCTACCCCAACGGCCGCACCCTCGTCGACGACGTGACCTCGGCCCGCCTCACCATGGTCTCCGGCGGCAAGATCACCAGCGACCACATCCCCCCGCACACCGACGTCCTCCCCGTCTTCCCCCACCTCGGCCACCCGCACCCCGTCAAGTAGCGAGTCAAGTGGCCGGACGACAAAGCGGCGGTCAAGAATCCTTGACCGCCGCTTCGCACTTCCCGCTGTGATCACGTGTCAGGCTGTGCGCCCCCGCCCGGCAATGAGGAGGTCCGGTGAACCGCGCGCGCCCACTGATCGAGGACTTCCCCGCCCACCCGGACGGCGACCCGGCCGGCGCCCTCGCCCGCGCCGTCCGCGAGCGCCGCACCGCCCTCGGCCTCTCCATCGCGGACCTCGCCAAGCGCGCCGACCTCACCGACGCCCAGATCCGCGCCATCGAAGCCGGCCACGCCGCCCCCACCCTCCCCCTCCTCACCGCCCTCTCCCGGGCGCTGAACGTGGAGTCGTGAGGGGCTCAGGACGGGCAGGGCCCCTGCGGCTGGTGCATGTCCGCTCCCACCGTCAGCGACGTTCGATGACGCTCTTCTCCCAATCCGAGAGATCGTCGGCGAATCGGCGCCGATCGGCCCAGGTCCCTTCGGGTAGGGACACCCGCAGGACCAGTTGCCGCCCGAACCGCGTGGGCGAGAGGTCGACCTCACCCCGTGCCACCAGGTCCACGAAATCCAGGACCCGATGGGCGGGGACGCCGTCGAACACGTAGTCCTCGTAGAGAACTCTGGCTTCGCCGAGGTCTTCCCTCAACATCACCAGATACTCGTGCCCGGACAGGGCCTCCAGATGGAGGTCGACCAGCCTCGGCTCGGCCGCGACCTCGACCGCCTCGATCCCGGCGAACCGCCCGGACCGATGGGCCGCCGCCACGAGATCCTCCACCGAGCACCCCGGGGGTAGTCCTTCCTGTCCCATCCAACTGCCTCCACTCTGCAGGTCGATTCCCGCTCTACCAGGCGCGTCCAGTGACACGGTGACCGGCCACGGCAGAACGTGGAACGGCCCCCGCGACCGGCTCTCGGCCGATCGCGGAGGCCGGGGGCTCCCTCAGTTCGGTGCTACGCCGCGAGCGGCCGCAGCGCCACCTCCCAGGCCCGGAACTTCAGCCGGAGCGTGGAGGCGACGATCTCGAACACCGGTGGCAGGTCGGCCCCGTACTCGTAGTACGTGACAGTGTCGATCCCGTCCGGTTCCTCCGGAGGGTCACCCTGCCAGCCGTCCGAGCTCACCGCGGTCTGCTGCATGACCAGTTCGCCGGCGTCGTGGAACTCCAGCGCGAAGCGACCGCGGGTCGGGTGCCTGAACTCCAGGCTCACCGTCGCCTTGGGGTAGCCCACCAGGGCGACGCCGTGAAGCTCGCAGTCGTTGTGGAGGTCGATGAAGCCGCCCGGCACGTCGAGCTCGACGTAGTCGCCCGGGGCCTCCCATGCCTCCAGACCGCTGAATCGGGCCTTCACTTGATTCCCTTCTTCTTCGGCTTCATCAGATGGAACTGGGCCCGTCCGATGTCACGCCAGGTCATGCGCTGGGTGTTGTTCCGCTGGAGCGGACCCCAGCCGCTCGGTGCCCGGGGCTCGCGGTAGCTCGGTACCTTGTGCGGGGTCGGGACCTTCTCGGTCTTCCCGCCACCGAGTTTGTTGGTGTGGGTCTTCCCACGAAGGTCGTAGTACCACTTCGTCTTCCGGCCCTCGACGATCACCCGGCTCTTGCCGCCATTGTACTTGTCGGCCAACTTGCTGGCGTAGCGGGCCTTGGCCTCCGTGTTCTGGATCCGCGCGTATCGGTAGACCACCTTGGCCTTGGTCGCTATCCGATCCACCCGAGCCGCGGCCCGTACGGCCTTCACCGCTGTGATGGTGGCCTTGGCAACGGCTCCACCGCCGACGACCTGAGCCACCGCGACCACCGCCATCTCGGCGGCCTTCGCCGTGTCCCCGGCCACTGCGTAGGAGACCGAGGAGACGGCTGCTGCCACCGCGCCGATGGGGCCGGGGATGTAGGCGGCGACCTCGGCGACCTTGGCGACGACCTCGACCGTCTTCTTCAACCACTTGGGCATGCCCCAGTTGCCGTCGAGGTCGGTGCAGTTGACCGGGTCGCCGGTGCAGTAGTCGTACGGGCTGGCGTTGCCTCCGGGGACCGGGTCGATCTGGAGGAAGCGGCCGAGGGCCGGGCTGTAGAGGCGGGCACCCATGAGGATGTCGCCGTCCTGGGCTTCTGCGGAGCGCTGCTTGCCGCCGAGCCAGCCGTAGCGGACGTTGGCCTGGCCGTCCTGCGGGATGCCGAACTCGTCGAAGTCCAGCACCACCGGCTTGGTCAGCGCGGTATCGGTGGTGACGACCACCGAGCCGAACAGGTTGGTCAGCTGGAGCTGGACGTCACCGGTCTTGCTGGTGGTGGCCGTCAGATCGGCGTCCGGGCCCGAGACGTTGCGGGTCAGGGTGCCCTGGGCGGTGTCCTCGACGGTCCAGCGGACCTCGTCGGAGTCGTCGCTGTAGTGGTTCAGCTTCGACGTGGCGTTGGCCCAGGAGCCGTCGGCCTGCTTCTTGCTGGTGGTGAACGCGGTCAGGCGGTGGGCGGCGTCGACGGCCCACTCCTGCTTGGTGTCCCCCTTCTCCTGGGCGGCGACGCGGTCGTTCGCCCAGTAGGTGTTGGTCGCGCCGGTGGCCGTCTTCACGGTGCGCCCGAAGGCGTCGTAGACGAAGCCGGGGTCGGTGAGCCGGTCGGCGCTGTCGTAGGTGTGGTTCTCCGCCGTGGCCCCGGCCGTGCTGCACTCGCCGGCCGCCCCGCGCGGGGAGGTCTGCTTGGACAGGCGGTTGGAGTGGGCGTCGAAGGCGTACTGGCGGGTGACGCAGCCGGCCGCGACCGTGGTCTGCTCGGCCTTCACCAGCCGGCCGAGCCGGTCGTACTGGTAGGAGCGGGTGGCGGTGGAGCTGGTGTCCTTGGCGACCTGGCCCTGGGTGGACATGTCGGTGGTCTGGGCCCAGACCACCGTGTTGTCCGAGGTGCGGGTGTAGGTGCGGCCGGTGGCCTCACCGACGGCGTTGAAGGTGTCCTTGCGGACGATCCCGCCGGGGTAGGTCTGCTCGACCAGCTGGCCGTCCGGACCGTACTTGGCGGTGAACTCGCCCGCCACGCTGTCGGTCACGGAGGTGACCAGCCCTCGCGGCTCCTTCGCCCGGTCGTAGGCGTAGGTGGTGGACCCGGTTTGGTCACTCACCTTCGCCGGCTTGCCGAACCGGTCGAACTCGGTGGTGGTGGTGGCACCGTCGGCGTCCGTGTAGGAGATCAGACGGCCGAGCGCATCCAGGACGCGGGTGAGCGACTTGCCGCCGGCGGTCGTCTTGACGATGTCACCGGTGGCCGGGTCGTACTCGGTGGTGACCTTCGGCAGCGGCTTGCCCTCGTCCGAGGTGATCTCGGTCGAGACGATCCGGTCCAGGGCGTCGTAGACGGTGACGGTCTTGCGGGACTTGCCCGCGTTGGTCTCGGTCGTCTCCTCAGGCTCGTTGAACGCGGAGTAGCGGGTGACCCGCTTCACCGGCAGCGTGGTGGACATCCGCGAGGCGTCCGCCCCGGTGACGGCGCCGCCCGGCATGGTGACGCAGGGCAGGCCCGCCCACTCCGGGCGGTTGGCGCACGCGGCGTCGTCCGGGTTGGTTCCGGCGGTGTAGAACACCGACTTGACCGTCCCGGCGTCATTGCCGGTGGAGCCCGGCTTGCGGGACTCCAGAGCCCGTCCGGAGGCGTCGAGCTTGACGTAGGCGGTCAGCTTGGCGCCGAGTGCGTCGGTGGTCACCGAGGTGGCCGCCTTCAGCGTCCAACCGGAGGTGCCGCCGATCGGCGTGTCGTAGCCGGTCTTGGTGACGCGCAGTTCGACGTCGTCGGCGTAGCCGTCGATGCGGGCGCCGTCGGTCGCGGTGGTGACCAGGTGGTAGGTCTGGCCGTCGGGCTTCCCTTCGTCGTAGGTGTTGGTGTTGTGGTCGCGGGCGACGACCGGGGTCCCGGCGGCGAGCGTCGGGTTGACGGTCGCCTTGGTGAGGGTGACGGTGTCGATGCCGGTGTGGAACCGCTCGCCGCCGCTGGCCGCGTTGGTGTCGACCACGGTGAGCTTCAGCTCGTGGTCGCCGCGCGTGAGCTTCACGGGTGCGCCGGTGGTGTACGGGGCCACTGCGCCGCTGGCGCTGTAGGTGTCGATCCGCTGGCCGACGTCCTTGCCGTCGATCGCCCACTGGATGACGCCGTGGTCGCTGTTCTTCGTCAGCTGGCCGGAGAGGACGTACTCGCCCTCCTCGGGAACGGTGACGCGCATCGCGTCGAACGCGCCCGCCGCCGTGCCGCGGATGCCCAGCTGGGCACCGCCGGACCAGGTGACGCCGCAGCAGTCGTTGTCGATCTGGACCTTGGCGTTGGTCCCGAGCTGCGGCAGCTTCTCGGCCTCGGCCGTGACGACGGCCGGGTTGGTCTGGCCGTTGACCTGCTCGGCGAGCGAGGCACGGTAGACCGGACCGAGCGTCTCCGTCACGTCCAGGCCGTCGGCGGAGTACGTGGTACGTGAGTCGAGCAGGCGCGCGCGGGAGGCGGAGTCCGCCGGGAGGTTCAGCTCGGCGGCGAACTTGTCCGCATCCGGGTACGTGCCCAGCGCGATCGAGCGGTTGGCCGCCCCCAGACCGCGCACGACATGGCCGTAGCGGTCGTACTCCTTGGTGTCGATGTCACCACCGGGGGTGACGGACGGGATTGCGGTGTTGACCACATTGCCGGAGGCGTTGAGGTAGTGGATGGAGGCCGACTTGTAGGCGTCCGGGCCCGGCTTGGCGGCCGAGGCGGTGTTGGTGCCCGGGTCGTCCTCGGGGCCGAACACGGCGGTGGCGTCGGTCGGCGCATCGGTCTGCGCCCACTTGGCCACGTCCGCACCCGCCAGGTCGTACGGACCGCCGGCGCCGCGGGTCAGCGGCACGTCGTAGACGACGCTGGATGCGGCTTCGCCGGTGACCTGGTCCTTGCTGCCCGGCGCGAGCATGCCGCGACGGACCTTGAGGAGACGGCCAGGGTCCTGGTCGGCCGCCGCCTTGCCGTAGTCGAAGTTCCACGGCAGCTCACCGGCGCTGCCGATCCGGGTGACCCGGCCGGCGTCGTCGTAGCCATAGGCGGTCTTCAGCGGGGTGGCCAGGCGCGGGTCCCAGACCTGGGTGAGGCGGCCGCGGTCGTCGTACGAGTAGTGCGCGACCTCGACGGCCTCCTGCTTGGAGGTGGCCGGGTTCCACGTCCAGACCTTCACCCCGCGGACGCGGTCCAGGTAGTCACCCGGGGTCGCGGCCGTGGCGGTGGTCACCTTGGCGTAGTCGTACTCCATCACCTCGCAGCCGCGCGGCAGCGGGTCGACGGTGCAGCCGTTGACGTCGTCGATGCCCGGCTCGACGGCCGGGACGATGCGCTTGACGAGCGAGCGGCCGTCGGTGGTGTCGTACTGGTAGCGGGTGGTCGAGGCCGCGTCGGGCCCCGTCTCGCTGACCACCTGGTAGATGTTCGAACCGGCCTGGCGGGCGAAGACGGTCTTCGAGCCGTCCAGCTCGCTCAGCTCGTAGGCGGTGCCGGCGGTCTGGATGTCCCAGACCTGGTTGGGGCCGGCCCAGCAGACCCAGATCGAGGCGCCCTTGTCGGCGTCCAGGCACTGGCCCGAGTGGCGGTTCATGACCGTGCCGTTGGTGCGCACCTCCCACTGCTGGTTGTCGCCGCCGTTGCAGCCCCACAGCGTGAGCGGGGTGGCGTTGCCGGTCTGGCCCCAGGGGTTGTCCAGGCAGTAGCCGAGCAGGCGCAGGGTCAGGTCGTCGCCGCGGGTCCACTGCTGGTTCGACGCGCCCGTGCACGGAGCGGGCTGCAGCCGGGCGCCGTTACCGGCCGCGCCGTTCGGGACCTCCAGGCACTGGCCGCTGGTCGACAGGACGATCGCACCGGACTTGGCCGGAACGGCCTTGAGCGACAGCGACTCGGCGCCCGGCTCGGGGAAGAACGTTCCGTCCGTGCCCTTGGCGAAGGTCAGCGAGGTGTCGTCGTTGTCCTTGATCTCGACCAGGTCCGACTGCGGGAAGGACAGCGCCCGGTAGTCCGAGCCGGTGCCCGCGTCCGGGCCGCCGGCCCACTGCGGGCCGAACGGGGCGACGATCTCCTTCAGCGACAGGTCGTCGAAGAAGACCTCCTTGCCGCTGCCGGCGGTGTTGCCGTTGTAGAGGCGGAACCAGGCCTCGGTGGCGTCCTTGGGCACCGTCAGGTCCAGCGTCAGCTGCTGCCAGCCGTCGGTGAACGACGCCTTCGGAGAGGCGGTCTCGCCGTAGCCGGCCGGGGTGCGGTAGACGCCGACCATCCGCAGGCCGCGGTTGGCCAGCGGGTTGTCCAGGCCGGTCGCGCCGGGGACGTAGATCCAGCCGGTGAGCCGGTAGGTCTTGCCGGGCTGCATGCCCTGGCCGAGCGTGTACTCGGGGCCGAGCGCGGCGAAGGAGTCCCAGCCGGAGCCGGCCGGGACGACCAGGAGCGAGTCGGGCGAGTTGTCGTGGCCGCGGACCGTGGAGCGGGACAGCGTCGCCTGTCCGGCGGTGAAGCCGGTCAGGTCGGTGCCGACCTGGCGCTGGTTGAGCGTCAGACGCTCGCCCTGGGGCTGCCAGCCGCGGCCGAGGTCACGTGAGGAGGCAGTGCGCTTGACCGACAGACCGCGCTCGTCGGCGTCGGTGACGTCGGTCGAGTAGTCGCCGGTGAGCAGGTTGACCGAGCCGGGGCCGATGTTGGCGCCGGTCGCGCCGTCGGCGTTGCGGTCGACCGTGATGGTGTTCCAGACGGTGGCGTAGCCGTTGCCGGAGCCGTCCTCGGGGAAGAGGAGGGCGCGGACCTGGACGACGCCGCCGACCTGGCCGAGCGTGTCGAGGACGCTCCAGTTGGCGTGCGGGCCGAGGTCCGCGAGCCGCGGCTTGTCCTCGGTGACCGCGGTGTTGTCCGCCTTGGTCAGGTTGGTGCGCGGGACGTTGTACTCCGCGGCGCCGGGGCCACGGCGGTACTGGTAGACGACGCGCTGGAACTGCGCCTGCGCGTCGACCGCGAGCTTGACGCGCTTCGCGGACTGGGTGCCGTTGACCGGCGAGCTCATGCCCGCCTGGCCGACCTGGAAGGTGTACGTCGCGGGCGGGGACAGGTTGCCCGCGCGGTCCTTGGACTGCACGCTGAGCACGCGCCGGCCCTCGGTGGTCGGCGTGATCGACGTGGTCAGCGCGCCGGTGGCGGCGACCGTCACCGGGGTGCCGCCGTCCAGGGTGTAGACGTAGGCCGCGGTGTCGTCGGTGCCCGGGGCGGGGGAGAAGGTGAACGACCCGGCCTGGTTGGCGGTGCCGTGCCAGAGCCCGTCCGCCGGGTAGTCCGCCGAACTCACGAACGGCGTACCGGGCTTGACGGTGTCGGCGATGACGTTGGTGCCGACCCAGCCGGAGCGGGACTTGCCGTCGTCGAGCATGGCCCAGATCGTGTACTGCACGCCCTCGTCGAGCTTGGCGATGCCGTAGTCGGAGGGGCGGACGGTCGCGATCGCGCCGTTCGGGGTGTCCCGGACGATGCTGCCGATGAACGTGCCGCCGCGCCACAGGTCCAGGTAGACCTTCAGCGGGTCGCCGTCGGGGTCGGCCGCCTGCACCTGGAAGCGCGGGTTCGCGTCCGAGGTGTAGCGGGGGTTGCCCTGCTGCGAGGGCTGCACCTCCACCGTCGCCGGGGTGGCCGGGACGGTGTTGTAGGTGATCGAGAGGAACGGAGGCCAGTAGCCCTCGGCGGAGCTGAACTTCTTCCAGGACAGGTTGCTCGACTCGTCGGCCGCCTTGAGGGCGAACCCGTATTCGTTGTGACCGAACCCGGCGAAGTACCGGATCATCTCGGTGACGTCGGCCTTGGCCCAGAACGTGCCGTCGGAGGCGTAGCAGTCGTGGGTGTCACCGTCGTTCGCCACGTCGTACGTGTCGTTCGAGGTGGCCCACTTGCGCTCCATCGCGGGCTGGTTGCCCCAGCGGGTCCACCAGGCCGCGCCGGGCGCGTTCCAGACCTCCCACTGCTTCGGGATGCAGGACGAGGAGTGATGGTTGGCGAGGTTGAGCGTGGCGCCCAGGATCTGCTTGCCGTTGAACGACCCGCCCGGGACGGTCAGGAACGACCGGGCCACGACCTTGCCGTCGTAGCTGCCCAGCTTGAGGTCCGTCGACGAGGAGGCGTCGATGTTCTCGTTGGTCTGGACGTAGGTGTCGAAGGTCGTGCCGACGTCCACCACCGGGTCGATGGTGACCGGGAACTGGGTCTTCGGGTCCGCGAGGAAGGCGGCGTCCGGGGTGAACACCAGCTCGGTGTCCGAGCCCTGGCCGTGCACCTCCATCGTCACCGGGCCGCGGTTCAGGTGCTCCTGCGAGGCAGGATCGACCGCGGCGTCCCACATGACGGGGGTCGGGATCTTGACCGTCGCCTTGCCGGTCGCCTTGTCGAGCAGCTGGATCGAACCGTCCTGCTGCGGCGAGACGGTGAGCCCGGTGGTGTCCAGCGGGAGCGTCACCGTGCCGGTCTGGGCGACGGCGGAGCGGTCCTTGACGATCAGGAACTGCTCGAAACCGGTCCGGGTGGCTTCGAGGACCAGGTCGACGCCGGGGCGGGCGTTGACGTAGGTGGCCTTGTTGCCCTCCAGCTTGGGCTTGGGCAGCTTGCCCAGCCAGCCGAACTTGACCTGCTGCTCACCGGAGCCGATCTTGACCAGCTCGCGCTCGGCGGGGACCGGGGCGGCCGGGGTGGACTGCGGGTCGGCGGCCGGGGCGGCGGCGCGGGCGCCGCTGCGGGAGGCCCGGTTCGCTTCGGCCGAAGCCGAAGCCGAAGCCGAGGCGGACGGAGACGACGACGGGGACGACGACGGGGACGCGGAAGCGGGGGCCGTCGGTATCGCACTGGGCGACGTCGCCGGCGCAGTGGCCGGCGCAGTGGTGGCCGCGGCGCTCGGAGCCGTGGCCGGAGCAGTGCTCGGTGCGGCCGTCGGTATCGCGGCGCCCGGCAGGCTGTCGCCGACCGTCACCCCGGCGTCGCCGCCCTCGAAGACCACCCCGCCCGGGTGCGCCTTCGGCGCCACCTTGCCGTCCGGGGTCTGCACCAGCGTGGTGTCGACGGGCACCCAGGCCTCGCCGACCTTCATCCGGATCGGCCCGGTGGAGCGGTCGGAGGTCAGCGTGCCGTCCGGGTTCGCCCACAGGGTGGTGAACTCCGTCCGGGCGTTGGTGACCTCGATCCGCCGCTTCTGCAGCCGGGCCGAGAGCAGCGCCGAAGCCTCGTCAGGTGCCTCGGTGGCCGGAGCGGCGGGCGGAGTGGCGGGTGCGGGTGCGGCGGTGGCCGGAGCGGCTGTCACCGCGTCCACCACCACACCGGCCTGCACCAGCAGGCCGAGCGTCAGGAGCGCTGATACGGGGCGCATCCGACGCGTAGAGAAGGCCCCGCCCGCAAAAGCGGACGAGGCCCGAGACCGTCGTTTCATCAAAGACTCTCTCAAGAGATGTGCATTGTTTTGAATGGCTTGATCGAAGCCGAAGCACAATCTCTCACCCCCAGCTGACTCCCAGCGACCAATCAGGATGACGATTGCGTAACAGATCGCCTACGCTGAGGAGTCGTGAGAAATGGAGTCATTTCGATGACATCACCCCAGGTGGGCGAGGTGTCCGAGATGCGAAGAGGGACCCCGATCGCGTGCGCGAAAGGGCCCGGATGGTCGTGAATTAAGAATTGATGTGCCGTCAATTACCGTGCGGGCTTTCCGTCGCAAACCGCCGACGGCGGGACACCCGAAGGTGCCCCGCCGTCAGCGCCGTTCGCAGTGTGGAAGCCGAACGGCGGTGCCGTCAGGCGGTGCTGCGGCCCGCCCGGCGGCGGCGCAGCAGCGCGGTGCCGAGTCCGAGGGCGGCGAGGAGGGTGCCCGCCCCGGTGAGCAGGGCGGCGGTCGGGGTGGAGTCGCCGGCCGGCGCCGCGACGGGGGCCGTTCCCCGGTCGAAGCCGCCGAGCAGGTGCGCCTTGGCGTAGTCGGTGCCGGGCAGCTTGTCGGCGTACCGGTCGTGGACCACCTGCTGGTACTGGGCGAGGGTGATGCCCGCGTCGCCCACGGACCGGACCGCGTCCGGGTTGAGCGGCCGTACCTGGCCGTCGACCAGGGCGTACCAGGCCCGGATCTGCGGTTCCTCGAAGGCGACGGCGCCGCGGCCCAGTGCTGCCGCGGCGGCGGCGTGGTCGGTCTCGTCGCTGCCGGAGGCTATGTTGATCTCGGCCCAGGACCTGCTGTCGTGCGGGTCGGGGGCCGTCCACACCGAGGCCTTGCGGCCGTCGGCCGCGTCGGCCTCGGTCGCCATGAACGCGAACTTCGCGACCGGCGCCCCGGCGGAGGCCGCCGCGACGAAGTCCGGGTTGAGGTAGTACACGGGGACGGTGTCGCCGACCACCCGGGCCGGGGCGGCGGCCTGCGCCTGGCGGGCGTCGGAGGAGCCCTGGCCGGAGCCGTGGGCGAAGAACCCGCCGAGGGTCTGCACGACGGGGGCGGCCTTCGCCGCCGCGGCGGCCGCGGTGACGTCGGCCGCGGACGGGGCGGACGGGGCGGACGGGACGCCGGCTGCCGTGGCCGGGGTGGCGGCGAGGGCGGGGGCGGCGGCGAGCAGTCCGCTGCCGGCGAGGGCGATGGCGGCGAGGGCGCGCGGGGCGCGGAAGTGCGTCATCGTGTCACGCCCCGATCCGGTACAGCGAGTCGTTCCAGTTGAACTGGCCGTTGTAGCCGGCGTAGTAGCTGTACGACGCCAGGTTGTAGCGGTTGCTGCTGGGCCACGGGTCGCCCCAGTAGATGGACTTGTTGCTCTGGTCGTAGCCGTAGATGACCTGGGCGTGCCCGCCGCCGGCCAGCCAGGAGATGCCGGTCTCGATCGGCCGGCCCGCGTTGATCTCGCTGACGATGGTGTTGAAGGACAGGGCGCCGGTCTCCTGACCGGGGGACACCCCGAGTGCGGAGAGTGCGTTCTGCACCCAGGAGAGCTGGCCGGGCTGGTTGGGGCACTGGTACGAGGTGTCCTGGCCGTAGGCGAGGTCGCAGAACGAGTTCTGGTCGGTGCCGTGGCCGAGGAAGGTGGCGATGGTGTTGCCGGAGGCGGCCCAGCACCACTGGTCCTGCTCCTGCGCCTGCATGGAGATGTTGAGCCGGGAACTGGCGGCGAAGGTCTGGGAACTGCCGGCGGCGGCCTGGGGGGAGGCCGCGGCGGTGCCGGCGCCGGTGGTCACGACGGCGGCCAGCATGCACAGCGCGGCCAGTGCGGCGCGCAGGGACGACCCACGGATGGGTCCGCTCATGGGGGAACTCCTTCGTGCGGGGGCACGGGCGGCTCCGTGTGCACCCGGCGCCGCCCTGGGGTGTGCCTTGTGTGGGGGTGTGCTGTGTGGGGGGTTGCCGCGCGGCCGACGCGGCGGGCCCGGACCGGGGTTGCTAGGAAGCGTAGGCAGCCCGCCGGGCCGCTCCCAGACCCCCCGGAGGGGAGCGGGCGGTGCTGTGAACGGGGCTGTGAAGAGGGGCGGTGCGGCGGAGGTGCTGCGCCGCAGACGGGTGGCCGGGAGCGGGGCTCCCGGATATGGACGCGGCCGGGGTAAGCCGGTAATTTCACAGCGCGCCGCGTCCCCCCGTACCGCGTCCCCCTCCCTCCGTACCGCCGCCGTCCGCACCCTTCGCCCCCCGCACCGCCGCCGTGTCCCCTCGGCCCCGCCGCCGCCGCGCGCCGGCCGGGCCAGTAGCCCCGGGAGCCCCGATGGCCAGTCGTCAGGAACCGCCGCCCGGTGCTGCCCCGGAGAGCGCCGCCGTGCTGGCCGCGCTGCGGAGCGGGCCCTTCGGCCTCGCGCTGCGCACCGCGATCGAGGCCCGCGGGCTGCCGCTGGAGCGGCTGCGCAGCCGGCTGGCCGAGCGCGGACTGCGGATCGCCGTCACGACCCTGAGCTACTGGCAGCGCGGGCTGCGCCGGCCGGAGCGCCCGGAGTCGTTACGGGTGGTGGCCGCGCTGGAGGAGATCCTCGGGCTGCCGGCGCACGCGCTCACCGCCCTGCTGGGTGCGCCGCGGCCGCGCGGCGGGGCGGACCGCGACGGCGGCGGGCCCCGCCCGTACCCGCAGATGGTGCGCACCCCCGGTGATCTGGGCGGGCTGCTCGCGGATCTGGACAGCCCGGCGGCCGGGAAGCTCCAGGTGGTCACCGAGTACGCGACGGTGACGGTCGGGCCGCGTCGTGAACTGGCGGCGCTCAGTTCGATGGTGGCGGTCCGGGCCCGTCAGGACGGGGTCGACCGGGCGCTGCTGATCTACGACTGCGACGAGGGGGTGGACGAGGGGGCCGTCGAGATCGTGGCGGGGGACAGCTGCCGGCTGGGCCGGGTGCGCCGGGATCCGGTGGCCCGGGTGGTGCTCGCGGAGCTGCTGTTCGACCGCTCGCTGCACTGCTCCGAGACCCAGGTGTTCTCCTTCGAGGTGCGCCCGCACAGCGCGGCCGAGTGCTGCCGCTACCGTGCGGCCTTCCGCTTCCCGGCGGACCACTACGTCCTGCGGGTGCGCTTCGATCCGGGCGAACTCCCGGTGCAGTGCCAGTGGTTCACGGCGAGTGACTCGGAGGGTCCGGACGACAGCCTGGCCGACCTCACCCTGGACAGCCACCACCTGGCGCACGTGGTGGCGACCGCGCTGGGGCCCGGGGTCGCGGGCATCCGCTGGGCGTGGACCTGAGGCGTGGACGTGGGGCGCGGCCCTGAGGCGTGGACGTGGGACGTGGCCCTGAGGTCGGGGGTCAGGCCGGTTCGTGCGCGGTGCCGCCGACGAGGGCGCGGGCCTGCGGGGCGGTCATGGGGTGGGCGAAGAGGTAGCCCTGGCCGAGCGGGCAGCCCATGGCGGCGAGGAGGTCGCGCTGTTCGGGGTGTTCGATGCCTTCGGCGATGACCCGGACGCCGAGGGTGTCGGCGATGCGGGTGATGCCTTCGACGAGGGCGTACTGCTGCGGGGAGAGGCCGAGGCCGTCGATGAAGGACTTGTCGATCTTGAGGATGGAGATCGGGAACTCGCGCAGGTAGGAGAGCGAGGAGTAGCCGGTGCCGAAGTCGTCGATGGCGATGCCGACGCCGAGGTCGCCGAGGGTGGCCATGTCGGCGTGGACGCGGTCGTCGCGGCGCATCAGGACGGATTCGGTGAGTTCGAGGACGAGGGTGTGCGGGTCGATGCCGGAGCTGCGCAGGGCGCCGCGGACGACGTCGACGAAGCCGGCGTCGCGGAACTGGCGGGCGGAGACGTTGACGTTGACCCGCAGCGGGGGGAGGCCGGCGGCGGCGCGGTCGGCGGAGCTGGCGGCGTGCCAGGCGGCGGCCTCCTGGGCGGCGCGTTCCAGGACCCAGGCGCCGAGGGGGACGATCTGGCCGCTCTCCTCGGCGAGGGCGATGAACTCGTCGGGCAGCACCATGCCGCGCCGCTGGTGCGGCCAGCGGACGAGCGCCTCGAAGGCGACCAGGTCACCGGTGCGCAGGTCGACGATCGGCTGGTAGTACAGCTGGAAGGAGGATTCGGCGATCGCCGCGTCCAGGTTCTCGTTCAGCTCGTGCCGCTCCACCAGCCCGGTCTGGAGGGCGGGCTGGTAGTGGCGCCACTGGCGGCGGCCGGCCGCCTTGGCGGAGTAGAGCGCGAGGTCGGCGTGGGTGAGCAGTTCGGCCGCGTCCACGCTGTCCTCGGTGGTGGCGACGCCGATGCTGGCCGTCACCCGGACGGCGCCCGCGCTCAGCCTGAACGGTTCTGCGAACACCGTCAGCACGGTGTCCGCGATGGCGTCCACGTCGGCCGGGCGCAGCGCGTCCTCGACCAGGACGGCGAACTCGTCGCCGCCGAGCCGGGCGGCGGTGTCCGAGCTGCGCAGCGCGGTGGAGACCCGCAGCGAGACGGCGATCAGCAGTTCGTCGCCGACGGCGTGCCCCTGGGTGTCGTTGACCACCTTGAAGTCGTCGAGGTCGAGGAAGAGCACCCCGGTGACGGCGCCGCTGCGCTCGCCGCGGGACAGCGCGTGGCCGACCCGGTCCAGGAACAACACCCGGTTGGCGAGGCCGGTGAGGGAGTCGTGGAAGGCCCGGTGGGTGAGTTCGCGCTCCATCCGGCGCTGCTCGGTCACGTCGCGCAGGGTGAGCACCAGGCCGCCGACCGTCGGGTCGGCGCGCAGGTCGTTGAAGCGGACCTCGGCCTCGATCGGGGTCCGGTCCTGCCGCAGCAGCCGCCAGTGCTCACGGGGCTGTTCGCGCAGCGGTTCGCGCGGCGGCGAGTGCTCCGGCGCGTGTGCCGGGGCGGCGTCCACCGGGCCGCGCATCCGGGCCAGCGCCTTGCCGACGGCCCGGCTGTCCTCGGGCGGGACGAGCTCGGTGAGCAGGGTGCCGTCCAGGCTGGGGTAGCCGAGGACCCGTTCGGCGGAGGAGGAGGCGTAGCGGACGCCGTCGTCGGCGTCCAGGATCAGGATGACGTCGCTGGCGTTCTGCACCAGGGTGCGGAAGTACAGCTCGCTGTTGCGGCGGTTGACCTCCTGGCTCAGCACGACCCGTTCGACGGCCAGCGCGGCCTGCGCGGCCAGGATCTCCAGCGAGCCCCACAGGCTGGTGAGCTCCTGCGCGGTGCCGGTGACGATGAGCGCGCCGATCAGCGGGTCGCCGGAGGGGCGCTCGTCGAGGGTGAGCGGGCACAGCAGGGCGGAGGGCATGCCGTCGAGGCGGGCGGCGAGGTCGCTGCCGATGTCCTCGACGGGCAGCAGCCGGGTCTCCCGGTAGGCGGCGAGGGCGAGCGCCTCGTCGGAGTCGGTGACGGGGCCGAGGTGGTGCTGGGCGGCGCCGCGTTCGGCGTGCCGCACGTGCAGGACGCCGGCCTCGGTGACGGCGAGCAGGGCGACGTGACCGGGCTCGGTGGGCATCAGGGTGGAGGCGGTGGCCTGGACGGCGTCCGCGACCTCCTCGACGGTGACGGCCGCGGTGAGTCTGGCGCCGGCCTCGCGCAGGGCCCGCTCGCGGGCGATCGCCTGCCGGCGGGCGACCACGACGACCGCCAGTCGGGCCAGCACCAGCAGGTACAGGAGGGCGGAGAAGGCGCCGATCACGCCGGCGTTGCTGGTGTTGCCGTTCAGCGACTCGATGATCAGGATCGCCGGGGCGATCAGCGAGGCCAGGGTGAGCAGGGCGAGGCGACCGGCGCTCAGGTCGGGTTGCTGGGTGGGGACGGGTCTGGTCAGCTCGACCATGGACGGGTGCAGCGCGGCCGCGCCCCAGGCGGTGTAGAAGGCGGCCCAGCCGAAGTCGACGGGGGTGCCGATGTGCCAGTTGCCGTGCAGCTGGATCAGCCCGTACAGGGTGTCCGCGACCAGCATGCCGGCGGTGCCGACGGTGAGCAGTTGCAGCGCCCGGCTGGTGCCGCCGCGCGGGGTCAGCAGTCGCAGCAGCAGGGCGAGGACGACCACGTCGCCGAGCGGGTAGCCGATCGAGACGGCCTTCTGGAACCAGGAGAGGTCGGGGTTGCGGGCGTACGGGAGGATCAGGTAGATCCAGGCGAGCAGCGCCAGGCCCATGGTGAGGATCAGCGCGTCGAGCAGGCCGGCGCGGTCCTGACGGGCCGTGCGCCAGCGGATGAAGCCGAGCACGCCGGCCGCGTACAGCACGAACTCGGCCAGGTAGAAGCCGTCGGCGACGGACGGGAACGGGTTGTGGAGGTGCAGGAACTGGGTCTGGACGACCTGGACGACCTCGCCCGCGGTGAAGCTCAGGTTGGCGAGCGCCAGCACGTACCAGAACAGCGCGTGCGCGGGGCGGTTGAGGCGGACGCCGGCCACGATGGCCGCGCTGCTGCCGAGTCCGATGCCCGTCCACCAGATGATCCGCTGCGAGGGGTTGATGTAGTAGACGCCGGTGAACAGCACCATCCACAGCAGGTAACAGACCATCAGGCGTTGTCGCCGACGTGTCAACGGGGCTACCTCCTCCGCGTCGCCACCCGGCCGGTGGGACGGGGGAGTTCGGGCGAGGACGGGTCTCGGCGGTCGCGGGGTCGTCTCGTCCCGGGCTGACGGGCACACGGCAGCGTCGCGTCCGGTCGGGTTGCGATCGGACGTTCGTCCTGTGCCCTGAGTGCGTATAGTCGGAAATGTCGCACCTCCCAGGAAACTGCCGCCACAGCACGAGGTCAAGCCGGTGGACGACGCAGCAGACAGCGCACAGGGCGTACGAACGGATGTGAACTCCGGGCGTCACGCCGTGGTTCGCAACGACAGCGGTCAGTACGCGATCTGGCCCGGCGACTTGACCGTGCCGGGCGGCTGGCACCTGGTGTACGGGCCGGCCGGCCGCGACGACTGCCGGGCCCACGTGGCCCGCGAATGGCGCCCGCCCGGGCTCGGCTTCTCCGGGCTCGGCTCCCCCGGGGAGCGCGGCCGCGGGCGGGCCGCGGGCGGCGGCGGCACCGTGCACGGACTGCTGCGCTCCCGCGCCGCGCAGCACCCGGACGCGGTCGCCGTCGCCGCAGACGACGCCACGCTGAGCTACCGCGAGCTGGACCGGCGCAGCGACCGCCTGGCGCGGGCGCTGCGGGCCCGCGGGGTCGGCCCCGAGGAGGTGGTGCCGGTCTGCCTCGAACGCGGCGCGGGCCTGGTCGTCGCCTGGCTCGGCGTACTGAAGGCGGGCGCGGCGCTGCTGCCGCTGGACCCGGCGTACCCGGCGCGGCGCCTGGCCCGGCTGGTCGAGGACAGCGGGGCGCGGGTGGCGGTCACCGAGGGCGGGGCGCTGCCGGGCGTCGAGCCGCTGCCGGTGGACGGCGTGGACGGTGCGGGCGGGCCCGACGGCGCCGGTGAGCCCGACGGTGCCGGGCCCGACGACCTCGCCTACCTGATCTACACCTCCGGCACCACCGGCACCCCCAAGGGCGTCCCCGTCACCCACCGCGCCCTGGTGTTCACCCTCGACCGGGTCGTCCACGCCTACGGCCTCGCCCCCGGCGAACGCGTGCTGCAACTCGCCGCGCTCGGCTTCGACACCGCACTGGAGCAGGTCTTCGCGACCCTGCTCGCCGGGGCCACCCTCGTCCTCGGCGGCGGCCGCACCTGGGCGCCCACCGAACTCGTCCACCGGATGCGCGGACTCGGCCTCGCCGTCGCCGACCTCACCCCCGCCTACTGGCACCACGTGCTCACGCTGCTCCCGCCCGGCGGGCCCGGCCCGGAGGGGCTGCGGCTGGTCGTCGTCGGCGGGGACGTCGTGCACGCCGACGACTGCCGCAGCTGCCTGGACCGGCTGCCCGGCGTCCGGCTGGTCAACGCCTACGGGGTCACCGAGGCCGCCGTCACCTCCACGCTCTGCGAGGTCACCCCCGCCCTGCTGGACGCCGGCGGCCCGGGCGGCCCGGGCGGCCCGGCCGCGCCGGTGCCGATCGGCCGCCCGCTGCCCGGCGTGCGGGTGCACGTCCTGGACGCCCGGCTGTCCCCCGTACGGCCCGGCGAGAAGGGCGAGATCCACCTCGGCGGGCCCGGCCTCGCCCGGGGCTACTGGCGCGCCCCCGCGGCGACCGCCGAGGCCTTCGTCCCCGACCCGTACGCGCCGGTGCCCGGCGAGCGGATGTACCGCACCGGCGACGCCGGGCGCTGGCGGGCCGACGGGCAGCTGGAGATCCTCGGCCGCTTCGACGACCAGGTGAAGGTGCTCGGCCACCGCGTCGACCCCGCCGAGATCGAGGCCGCCCTCGCCGCCCACCCCGACGTCCGGCAGGCCCGGGTCGCCGCCGACGGCGGCGACCCCGACGGGGGCCGCGCGCTCACCGCCTACTACACGCTCGCCGACCACGCCGACGCCGCGGCCGGTGCCGGGGCCCGCCGCGACCGGCTCCGTGCCTACCTGGCCGAACGGCTGCCGGAGTACATGCTCCCGGCCGCCTTCGTGGCGCTGGACCGCATGCCGCTCACCCCGGCCGGAAAGGTCGACCGCCGCCGGCTGCCGCACGCCGAGCCGCGCACCCCGGGACGGGCCGACGCGGGCGGCACCGGGGCGGCGGGCGGCGGGGGAGCCGTCGAGGACGCCATCGGGCAGCTGTGGGCCGAACTGCTCGGCGTCGAGGACGTCGGCCCCGCCGACGACTTCTTCGCGCTCGGCGGCAACTCGCTGCTGGCCATGGAGATGCTCGCCCGCGCCCGGATCATGCTCGGCCTCGACGTCACCCGCGTCCGCGCCCTCACCCGCGTCCTGCTGCGCGACGCCACCCTGCGCGCCTTCGCGGCCGCCGTCCAGGCCGCCCGCGCCGCCCGCGCCGCCGGCGCCGGCCCCAGCCCCGGCTCCGCCGAGGCCGCCGTCGACTGGGCCGCCGAAGCCCGGCTCGCCCACCCCGTCCAGCAGTCCTGGAGCCCGGCGCCCAGCCGCGCCGAACCCGCCGAGATCCTGCTCACCGGCGCCACCGGCTTCTGCGGCGCCCACCTGCTGCACGCCCTGCTCGCCACCACCCGGGCCCGGATCCACTGCCTGGTCCGCGCCCCCGACGAGGAGCACGCGCTGGAACGCCTGCGCGCCGCCCAGCAGCGCTTCCTGCGGCACGACCTCACCGACACCCGGGTGGTGCCGCTGGTCGGCGACCTCGCCGCACCCCGGCTCGGGCTGACGCAGCGTCAATTCGACGGGCTGGCCGGGAGTCTGGACGCCGTCCACCACCTCGGCGGGCAGGTCAACTTCCTCTACCCGTACCACCAGCTGCGCGCGCCCAACGTCGGCGGCACCCGCGAGATCATCCGCCTCGCCGGGCACAGCCGGGGCGTACCCGTGCACTACCTGTCCACCCTCGCCGTGCTGGCCGGCTTCGGCGCGGCCGGCGTCCGCGAGGTCACCGAACGGACCCCGCTCGCCCATCCCGACCGGCTCGGCGTCGGCTACGTCGAGAGCAAGTGGGTCGCCGAACAACTGCTGCACGAGGCGGCCGCCGCCGGGCTCCCGGTCACCGTGCTGCGCACCAACGACGTCACCGGGGACCTCGCCACCGGCGTGATGAACACCGGCACCGAGATCTGCGCGCTCATCGCGTACCTGGCGGACAGCGGCACCTGCCCGGACGTGCTGCTGCCGCTCGACTTCGTCCCGGCCGACCGCTTCGCGCGCGCCGTCGCCCACATCGCCGCCCACGCCCCCGCCGACGGCGAGGTCTATCACCTCACCTCGCCGCGCCCCGCCGACCTCGCCGACCTCGCCGAACGGCTCCGGGCCCGCGGCCACCCGATCGCCGAACTCCCGTACGGTGACTGGGTGCAGGGCCTGGTCCGGTTCGCCGCCGGGCACCCCGCCCACCCCGTCACGCCGTTCGTCCCGCTGTTCGTCGACCGCGCCCCCGGATCGGCGCTGTCGATCAGTGAGCTGTACTTCCGGCCCGTCTTCCCGCTGTTCGACCGCGCCAACACCAATGCCGCGCTCGCCGACAGCGGGATCGACCTGCCCGCCGTCGATGCCGGCCTGCTCGACCACTACCTGGGGCGGCTGGCGGCGGAGGGCTTCCTCGGGCCGCCGGCATGAGCCCCTTCGACGGGCTGGACGTCCAACGCGGGCCCGGTGGCGGGCCGGTGGCGTTCGGCGCCGGTCTCGGCGCGTCGGACCTGCTGGCGGCGTACCGTCGGGGCCTGTTCCCGATGCCCGCGGCGGACGAGTACGCCGGCGCCTACAACGAGGCGCGCTACGAACAGGCCGTCGAGGCGGGCGAGGTGGTGCTGCTGCCCGGCGGCGACGACCCGTACGCGCTGGCCTGGTGGTCGCCCGACCCCCGGCCCGTCCTGCCGCCCGACGGCGTCCGGCTCGGCAGTCGCCTCGCCCGGCGGCTGCGCCACCGGCCGCAGTGGTGGACCAGCGCCGACCGGGCCTTCGGCGAGGTGCTGGCCCGCTGTGCCGAGGGCCGCCAACCAGCCTGGCTGACGGGTGAGTTGAGGGCCGCACTGGAGCAGCTGCATGTGCTCGGGGCCGCCCACAGCGGCGAGGTGTGGGAGGGCGAGGAGCTGATCGGTGGGGTGTTCGGCGTCGCCGCCGGGCCCGTCCTCAGCCTCGACTCGATGTTCCACCGCCGCCCCGACGCCGCCCGTGTCGCCGTCGCCGACCTCGGGGTGCGCTTCGGCGCGGCCGGCGGGCGGCTGCTCGACGCCCAGTGGGACAGTCCGCACATCCGCAGCCTCGGCGCCGAGCCGGTACCCCGCTCCCGGTACCTGGCCGAGCTGGCGGCGGACGCCGTGGTGGGCCCGCTGCCGGGAGCTCCGCTGCCCGTGGCCCGGCTGGTCTGACCTGCGCCTTTTACCTTGCTTGGCCTGTCTTCGACAAACTTATTCCCCGTCAGTAACATGACGCCGCGTGTTCAAAAGCTCCATAGGCAGGGCCCTCGGCCCCGCCCTCCTCACCCTCGCCCTCGCCGGGGTCGCCGCCTGCGGGCCGACCACCTCCGGCACTCCGCAGGCCGCCGCCGGCACCACCGAAGCGGCCGTCACCACCGGCACGACCACGACCACGACCACGACCACGGCCGCCGCCGGCGGCCAGGCCCCGACAGCCCCGGCCGCCGGCACCCCGCGCGCCCGGGCCGCCGCCGCCCCGACCACCGCGGCCGCCACCGCACGGCCGACCGGTGCCGCCGGCGCCGCCGGTGCGCCGGTCACCGCCGCCCCGGCCGGCGACCGGCAGGCCGCCGTCGCCGCCCCCGCCAAGGACGGCGGCGCGGCCACCCCCGCCGGGCAGAACCTCCAGCTCACCGCGTACGACCCGGCGGGCGGCACGGCCGTCCTCTCGGCGCCACCGGCAGCCGGGCCCACCGCGACCGCCGGCGCGACGCCGACCCCCGCCCCCGCCGTCCAGCCCGGGCAGCTCATCGCCAGCCCGCCCACCGCCGCCGCGCCCCAGGGCGCGCTGGTCGCCGTCACCGGCGTCCGCCCCGGCGCGGGCGCCAGCCTCAACCTGACCACCCGCCCCGCCACCCTCGCCGAACTCCTCGGCGGCACCGAGGCCGACGGCCAGGTGCCCGTCGACCCGCACGGCATCACCGTCACCCCGCTGGTCAAGGACCTCAAGGCCGTCGTCGGTGCGGACGGCGGCGGCGTGAAGGCCGACGCCTCCGGCACCCTGGAGGTCGACGTCAAGGCCCCCGTCCCGCTGCCCGACGGCGCGAGCGTGGACGCCTCCGGCTCCCTCCAGCTGCACCCGGCCGTCCACTTCGCCTACCACGGCGCCGCCGCCGGCAGCCCGCGCACGGCCTCCATCGGCTTCGACCTCGGCGCCCACGCCCAGTGGAAGGTCACCGGCGACGTCGCGCGCAGCACCGGCGCCGCGCCCGTCCGGCTGCCCTTCGCCACGTTGCAGGCCAGCCCGGTGCTCACCGTCGCCGGACTGCCCGTCGTGGTCAACCTGAAGCTCACCTGCTACCTGGAGGTCAGCGCCGACGGCCAGGTCCACCTGGAGGCCGAACAGGAGGCCACCGGCACCTGGGCCGTCCGCGCCGACTACACCGGCGGCAAGGGCTGGACCCCGACCACCGACGCCGACACCAAGGTCTCCCCGATCCGGGTGCGCCTCACCGGCAAGGCCGGCGTGCGGGCCGCGCTCGGCGCCGAGGTCTCCGTCGGCCTCTACGACACCGTCGGCGTCCAGACCACCGTCGCCCCCTACCTGCGGGCCCAGGCCGAGGGCTCACTGACCGCAGACTCCTCCGGCAACCCGCCGCAGGCCCAGGGCAGTTGGTCGCTGGTCGGCGGTGTCGACCTGACCGGCTCGCTGCTCGCCCACCTCAAGGTCTTCGGCACCCCGGTCATCGAGGGCACGTACCCGCTGCCGCCGTTCCACCGCGAATGGCCCCTGGCGGCGGGCTCCGCGGCCCTGCCGTCCCCGCGCCCGAGCAACTGACCCGGGCACGCCCCGGGCTCGGGGTCCGGTTACTGCTCGGGCGGTACGCCGGGCAGCGGGGCCACTGCTCCCGACGTACCTCTGACGCACCGACAGGTCGTGTCCCAGGGCGATGATCCGGTGCCGGGTGCGCTGGAAGGCTGACGCGCAGGAAGTCGGCCTGACCGACTTCCTGCGCATCCGCACCCATCACCGCCAGGAGACCGCATGACCACCCCCAAGGCCCTGCGCCGCGTCGCGGCCGCGGGCCTCGCCCTGACCGCCTGCCTCGCCACGGCGCCCGCCGCCACGGCCGCCGCCGCCGAGCGCGACGACGGCCCCGCGAGCGCCGCAGCCGGACTCGACCGCTACCACCACCAGCGCCTCGACTGGCGCAGCTGCGTCCTGGGCCCCGACGACGAGGTCGGCCGCGGCCTGGAGAGCACGGGCGCGCGCTGCGCCGACTACGGCCTCGGCGACACCCGCGCGCAGGTGCGCGCCACGATCGACCGCGTCGTCGCGGCGGCCGAGCGGGCGCCGCTCACCGTCGGCACCGCCCCCGACGTCTTCCGGCTCGACGGCAGCCAGGTGCCCGCCCTGCTGTTCGCCGGGCTCGCGAGCGACCTCGACCCGGCGCGGGCGGGCCTCGCCGAGCAGCTGTCCGTCCTGGCCAAGGCCGCCGACGGGCAGCCCACCCGGGTGTCGCCCGGCTTCGCCGCCTTCCTGCGGGAGGCGTTCACCAGCGCGGGTTCGGCCACCGGCTCGACGGCGCCTTCCAGCACGCCGGCTTCGGCGTCTACGGCAACGCCTGCGTCGACGACTCGGTGAACACCTACCTGGCCACCGGCCACCTCCCGGGCAAGGACCGCACCTGCGCGAAGTAGCCCCGAGAAGCCGTGGGCAGCCGTGGGCAGTCCTTCCTGATCAACCGAAGGCTGCCCTAGGCTGCGCCCATGCTCTCTGTGGTGGTGGCCCCCTGGGCGGGTGAGGCGGAGCCGGTGTTCGTGCGGGCGCCGGACGAACTGCATGATGCCGCGAGCACGATGAAGGTCGCGGTGTTGGCGGCGCTCGCCCGGGGCGGGGTGGATCTCGATGCCGAGGTGCCGGTGGTGAACCGGTTCGAGTCCGTGGTGGGCGGGGAGTTCGGCAACGATCCCGACTGGGACAGCGATCCGCTGCCGTGGGAGCTGCTGGGCACGCACGTGCCGCTGCGGCTGCTCGCCGAGCGGATGATCACGCACTCCTCCAACCTGGCCACCAACCTGTGCCTGGCCCGGGTCGACCGGGCGGCGGTGGCCGAGGCGTGGCGGCGGGCCGGGGCGACGCGCAGCGCGAGCCCGCGCGGGATCGAGGACTACGCGGCGCGCGACGCCGGGGTGCACAACCTGGTGAGCGCGCGGGACCTGGTGCGGCTGCTGCACTCCCTGGGCGGGGAGCCGGAGTTGCTGGCGCTGCTGGAGCGCAACGCGTTCCGGGTGGATCTGGCGGCGGGCCTGCCGCCGGACACCCGGATCGCCTTCAAGAACGGCTGGGTGCCGGGCGCCCGGCACAGCGTGGGCCTGGTCCACCCGCAGGACTGCCCGCCCTACCTGATCGCGGTCTGCTACACCGGCCCGCTGGCCTCGGGTGAGGACCGTACGGACCCGGCGGCCCGGCTGCTGGCCCGGGTCTCGGCGGCGGTGTGGCAGCGGCGGCACGAGCTCGCCGGCGCGTGAGCCGACGCGTGAGCCGGCGCGTGACCCGGCCGCCGGCCTGCTGCACGGGGCTGTGCAGCAGGCCGGACAGGGGCTTTAGTACGGCTGGACGAGGACGTGGGCGGCGCCGGGGATGCCGACCTTGAGGAGTTCGTCCTCCTCCGGGGCGGTGGGTGTGCCGGTCTCCTGCTTGAGGATGGCCCGGGAGAGCGCCTGGACCCACATGGCGCGGGGTCGGCGGCGCTCCTCCCAGGTGGTGAGCGCGGCGGGCACGGTCTCGGCGGCGTCCAGGCTCTGGGCGAGGACGAGGGCGTCCTCGACGGCCATCGCGGCGCCCTGGGCGAGGTGCGGGGTGGAGGCGTGGGCGGCGTCGCCGGCGAGCGCGATCCGGCCGACGTGCCAGGGCTCCTCGACGCTGACCTGGGAGATCCGGGAGTAGACCACGGCGGACGGGTCGGTGACCTGGGTGAGGGCCTCGGCGATCGGGCCGCCGAAGCCGGCCAGGCGTTCGGCGAGCTGCTCGTGGGCGTGCCCGGGGTCGGGCCGGAAGTCCTCGGCTTCGGCGAACACCGAGCCCAGGTACATGAGGTCGTCGCTGATCGGGGTGAGCAGCGCCTTGGCCTTGAGGTTGCCGGTGGACATCACCACGCCCTGGACCTCGGGCGACCGCGGCAGGGTGACGCGCCAGTTGGCGAAGCCGGTGTACTCGGGCGCGTACTTCTCCCCGTAGAGGCGCTTGCGCAGCGGGGAGCCGATGCCGTCGAAGCCGACGACGAGGTCGTAGCGGCCGCGGTGCCCGTCGGTGAGGGTGGCGTCGATGCCGTCGGCGTCCTCGGCGAGGTCGGCGATGGTGGTGCCGAAGCGCAGGGTGGCGCCGGCCCGGGTGGCGGCGGTGGCGAGCACCTGGGCGAGGGCGGGGCGGGGGATGCCGTTGTTGGAGGGGGCGTCGCCCATCCGGGGCTGCGGGATCTTGGCGAGGGTGGCGCCGGTCGGGTCGCAGATGGTCAGCACCTCCCATTCGAAGCCGGCGGCGAGGCAGTCGTCGAGGACGCCGATCTCGCGCATCACGTGGAGGGCGTTGGAGGGCTGGATGATGCCGACGCCGAGGGCTTCCAGCTGGTCGCGCAGTTCGGCGACGTCGACGTGGTGGCCGCGCTTGGCGAGGGCGGTGGCGAGGGTGAGCCCGCCGATGCCGCCGCCGTGGACGAGGACGCGCAGGGGTGAGGTCATGGGGTGGCTCCTGGGGAAGGGAGGTGGTTCAGCCGACGTTCAGCCGACGGGGGCGGCGGAGAGGTCCATCAGGTGGTCGACCAGGGCGAGCAGCAGGTCGCGTCCGAAGGCGCGTTCGCGGACGTCGCCGAGGAGCATCGGCACCTGCGGGTCCAGGTCGAGGGCGGCCCGGATCTCGTCGGGGGTGCGGGTGTTGTGGCTGTGGAAGCAGTTGATGGCGACGACGAAGGGGATGCCCCGGCTCTCGAAGAAGTCGATGGAGGCGAAGCTGGTGTCGAGCCGGCGGGTGTCGGCGATGACGATGCCGCCGAGGGCGCCGTTGACGAGGTCGTTCCACATGAACCAGAAGCGTTCCTGCCCGGGGGTGCCGAACAGGTAGACGACGAGGTCCGGGCTGACGGTGATCCGGCCGAAGTCGAGGGCGACGGTGGTGGTGTCCTTCTGGTCGACGCCGGACAGGTCGTCCACGCCGACGCTGGCCCGGGTCAGGTACTCCTCGGTGCGCAGCGGGGTGACCTCGCTGACGGAGCCGACGAGGGTGGTCTTGCCGACGCCGAAGCCGCCCGCGATGAGGATCTTGACGGCGGCCGGCGCGGTGGCGACGCCGGCGTCGGCGGCACTGCTGGGGTGGGGTGTTGCCATGGTTCAGAGTCTCCGGAGTCCTTCGCGAACGGCCGTGAGCAGGCCGAGGTCCACGCCTCCGGCGGCCCGGGCCACCGAGAGCGGTGCCCGGGCCCGCAGCAGGCCCTGGGCGACCAGGTCGCCCAGCAGGATCTTGGTGACCGAGACCGGGAGGTCCAGGCCGGCCGACACCTCGGCGACGGCGGCGGGCCGCCGGCAGTGGTCGAGGATCATCCGGTGCTCGGGCTGGAGGCCGCGGGCACCGGCGCGGCTGCCCCGCGCCAGGGCCCGGTCGGCCTCGTCCTCGACGGTGGTGAGCACGGTGATCAGGGTGAGGTCGTCGCGCTCGGGGGCGGTGCGGCCGCGGGTGATGGTGTACGGGCGCACCATGGCGCCCGACTCTTCCTCGGCGTCCTCGTCCGGCAGTTCGCTCCAGTGCGGGACCCCGCCGCGCTGCCCGTTCCCGTTCCCGCTACCGCTACCGCTCCCGTTTCCGTACGGGCCCACCGGTGTCAGCTCCGGTTCCGGGCGGCGAAGGCGTCGAAGCCGGCGCCGGCCTCGGCCCGCACCGGGGTGGTCATCTTCTGGCCGACCTGCTGCACCAGGGTGTGCATGGCGACCGACATGACCTCGGCGTCGACCTCCTGGGAGGCGACGACGGCCAGGTGGGTGCCCTGGGCGGCGGCGATGATGAACAGCCAGCACTCGGCGAGTTCGACGATCACCTGGTGGACGGCCCCGCCGTCGAAGAGCTGGCCGACGCCGCGGGCGAGGCTCTGCTGGCCGGTGGCGACGGCGGCGAGGCGCTCGGCGTCGGCCCGTTCGATGGTGCGGGAGTGGCTGACGACCAGGCCGTCGTCGGAGAGCAGGACGGCGTTCCTGGTCCCGGGCACCGAGTCGACGAGTCCGTCCAGCAGCCAGTCCAGGTCCTGGTGGGTGGCGATCGTTCGGTTCATGACTGGTCATCCGTTCGTGTGGTTCGGGGGTCCGCGGCCGGCAGGGCCCAGGGGGAGGGGCCGGGCGCGGGCGTCGGGGAGCCGGCGGGGGCGGTGGGGGGAGCCGGTGGGGTCACGGCCCCGGGCAGCGGGTGCTCGCCGCTGTCCTGGGCGCGGGCGGCACGGGACTGGCGCTGGAAGGCGCCGATCGTCGCACCGGAGCGCTTCGCCGGGCGCTGGAAGGGGCCGCCGGCGGGCTCGGTGCCCTGGGCGGCGGGTTCGGCGCGGGGCCCGGCGGCGGGCTCGGCCCACTGCGGGCGGGGCGCCGGCGGGACGCGCAGTTCGGCGGCCAGGCTGGCCTGCCGGACGCGCTGGGGCAGCGGGGGCTGCTCGGTCTCGGTGGGGCTGAGCGGCACCGCGGAGGCGTACTCGCGGCGCCGACGCCGTTCGGCCAGCCGGTAGTGGTCGGCCGGGCGGTACTGCTCGTCGGCGTAGGGGGCCTCGGCGTCGGTGACCCGGGCGTAGGCGATGTCCGGGTAGGCGGGCACGTCGTGCGAGGGCCGCTGGTCGGCCGGGGCGTCGGGGGCCGGGGAGCTGTGCTCGATCGGCTGCTCGGCATACGGGGTGGGGAACGGGGTGGGGAACGGCGCGGGCTCGGCGGCGGGCGCGGCCTCGGGCTGGACGTACTCGACGTGGCCGAAGGCCTGGACGGGGGCGGTCAGCGGGTCGTGCGGGAACTGCTGGGTCTGCGGGAGCTGCTGGGTCTGCCCGAGCGGTTCGACGTGCCCGACCGGTTCGACGTACCCGAGCGGTTCGGCGTACCCAGGCTGCTCCACGTGCTGGACCTGCCCGAAGGCCTCGACCTGCCCGAACGCCTCCACCGGCGGGAAGGACTCCACCGGCGGGAAGGAGTCGGCCGCGGCGAAGGCCTCCACGGGCGGGAGGGGATCCGCCGGCGCGAAGGACTCTCCCGGCGGGAAGGAGTCCACGGGCGCGACCGGCGGCCCTGCCGGCGCCGGCGCCGGGGCCTCGTTGGAGGCGGTGAGCAGCGCCTTGCGGGAGCGCCGCACGAGCGGGATCGGTTCGACGGGGGCGTCGTCGGGCAGTCCGGCGTCGCCGTCGATGACGAGCTCGTCGGGGACGAGCACGACGACCCGGGTGCCGCCGAAGGCCGACGGCCGGAACTCGATCTTGAGTCCGTGGTGCGCGGCCAGCCGGGCGATGACGTAGAAGCCGAGGCGGACGTCGTCCGCCCGGGCGAGCACGTCGGTGCGGGGCGGGCGGCTCATCAGTTCGTTGGCGGCGTCGTACTGCTCGGGGTCCATGCCGAGGCCGCGGTCCTCGATCTCGACGGCGAGTCCGCGGCCGACCATGGCGGCCCGGACCTCGACCGGGGTGGGCGGCTTGGAGAAGGTGGTGGCGTTCTCCATCAGTTCGGCGAGCACGTGCGCGACCGGGCCGACGGCCCGCTCGGACAGCCACGGGTGGCCCTCGACGTCGATCATGATCCGGCGGTAGTCCTGCACCTCGCCCTGCGCGGCGCGCAGCACGTCCAGCAGCGGGACGGGCTTGCGCCAGCGCCGCTGCGGCTGGCCGCCGGCCATGATGACGAGGTTCTCCTCGTAGCGGCGCAGGCGGGCGGTGAGATGGTCGAGGTCGAACAGGCCCTCCAGGACCTCCGGGTCCTCGTGCTTGCGCTCCAGCTCGTCGAGCTTGCGCAGCTGGCGGCCGATCAGCAGCTGGGTGCGGCGGGCGATGCGCTGGAGCAGCCGCTCGAAGCCGCGGTGCTGTTCGGCCTGCTTGACGGCGGCCTCGACGGCGGAGGCGCGGGCCAGGTTGAGGGCCTGGCCGAGGCGGGCGAGCTCGTCGGTGCCGTTGCCGTGCGGGCCGGCGGTGATGGTGCGGGAGTCGGCCTCGACGTCGACCTGCTCGCCGCGGCCGAGGCGTTCGACGACCTCGGGGAGGGTGCGCTCCATCTCCTCGGCCTGGGTCTGGAGCTCCTTGATGCGCCGGCGCAGCGAGCGGCTGAGCCGCCAGGAGGCGATGATCACCGCGACGACGGTGATCAGGCCGACGACGGTGGTCAGCACGACCGTGGTGAGGAGGGAGAGGATGGTGCCCTTGCCGACGTCGACGATGCCGCTGGTGCGGGTCTCGATGACCTTGACCAGCTGCGGGTTGAGCTGGTCGAGGGCCTGGCGCCACTGGTCCTGGGCGGCGGGGAGTCTGACGGTGCCGTTGGCCTCGGCCGCGGTGGGCTTGGTGAGCGACTGCTCGACGACGGCCTTGGCCTGCCAGGCGGGGCTGTTCATCAGGTCGTGCCAGGCGGCGGACTCGCCGTCCGGGATGTACGGGACGACCTGGACGGCGAAGAGGTGCTCCTGCGCCCCGACGGACTGCTGGACCTGCTGGTAGTCGGTGACGGTGAGCCGCCCGGTGGGCCAGCCGCGGGCGAGGATGGCGTCCTCGCGGGCGAGCATCTCCTTGGCCCAGAAGGCGTTCACCAGGGTCTTGGAGATCCAGGTGACCTCGCCGGTGTCGACGTGGCTGAGTGCGGTGAACAGCCGCAGGTCGACGGCGATCAGGTCGGTGTAGTACGTGTAGAGGGTCTGCTGGTCGATCGAGCCGTGGTCGACGGCGGCGCGCTGTTCGGCGAGCTTGCCCATCGCCTGGCGGGCCTCGGTGACGGCGGTGCGGACCTCTTCGGGGGCGCTGTCGGCGGTCTCGCCGGAGAGGACCTGGAACTGGCGGACCGCGTCGTCGGTCTGCTGGCGCTGGCGGCGCAGCTGGTCGGTGTTGCCGCCGGGCCGGGCGAGCGCCTCGGCGCTGAGCCGGCGTTCTTCCTGGAGGCTGTAGTAGACGATGTTGGACGGCTGGCCGGCCTTCTGGGCGAGCAGGCCCTGGGCGGCCTGGCGCTGGAAGGCGAAGACGGTCTCGCCGCTGGTGACCGCCCACAGGGCGGCCAGGGCGATGCTGGGGACGACGGCGAGGACGAGCAGCGCCGTCCGCAGTGACAGGCGCGGACGCCTGCGGGGGGCCTTCGGCGTCGGGGGCCGCCGATTCGCACGCGCGCGCAGAGCAGTCTCCTTGGGGATGGCGGCCGGCCTGAGCGGGGCGGGCCGTCCGGGGCACGGGCTTGACGAGGCGATACTAGTCATACCGTGTGATTGGAGTGAAAGTGCGTTCGCCGCCTGGACCGTGGTCACACACGCTCCGGACACAATGTCATCTGACGGTTGATCGTACGTGCTCGAAGCATCCCAGTTCGGAGCGGGTTGACGAGGCGTCGGCCGCCGGAGCGGGCGGCCGGGTGGCCGCTGTGTGAAAACTGTGTGCCCGCGCTCCGGATATCCGCCCGGTCGGTCGGTCGGCTGCCCGGTCGGTTGATCGGCTGCCGCCCCGCCCGCCCCGCCCGCCCCGCCCGCCCCGCTCAGTCGGCCAGCAGGCGCGACCGGGTGGCCTCCAGCTCGGCCGCCAGCACCTGCCCGGCCTCCTCGGGATCACCCCGGTGCAGCGCCCCGACGAGGTCCGCGTGCGACGCGTAGCCGTGGTTCGGGTCCCCGCTGCGCAGCCCCAGCACCCCCACCAGGGCCACCAGGTGCTCCCTCAGGACGGGCGCGAACTGGGCGAACAGATCGTCCAGCACCGGATTGTGCGCGGCCGCCACCACGGCGGTGTGCAGCGCGATGTCGGCGTCCACGAAGGCCGCGTCGTCCGCGCCGCCCGCCGCCAGCCGGGTGGCCAGCGCCGCGTCCACGGCGGTGAGGTCCGCCTCCGTGCGGCGCGCGGCCGCGAGCCGGGCCGCCTGTACCTCGACCATGGTGCGCACCTCGTAGACGTGCGCCAGCTCCGCCCGGCGCAGCCGGGTCGGCCAGTCCAGGGCGGGCCGGTCCGCCGTCACGAACACGCCCGACCCCTGTCGGCTCTGCACCATCCCGGCGCCGGCCAGCGCGCGCAGCGCCTCCCGGACGGTCGAGCGCCCGACGCCCAGTTCCTTCGCCAGGGTCACCTCGCCCGGCAGCTTCCCGCCCACCGGCCAGTGTCCTGCGGTGATCTGCTCCTCCAGGCGTCGGGTGGCCTGGTCGACGAGGGGGGAGCGGTGGAGGGGGCCGAGCGGGGACATTCGCGTTCACCTGTCAGCTTGTCTGAGGACTTGGTTCGTGGTTAGTCTACCCGGCATGCAGCCGTGGAGTCTCCCTCTGGGTGGCCTTCTTCTTGGTGGCCGCAGCGGGGCGTGACCGGACCGGCACCCCGCTGCGGGGCGCCGTCCTGCCGGTCCACCGGTACCTCCGTAAGGACTCATCATGCGATTCCCGACCCTGCGTACCCCCGCCGGCCCCGTCCCGGTCACCGCCCCCGCCTGGAACCCGCAGCGCCCGGGTGCCATGCCCTCCCACCGCTACCGGCCCGCCCACGAGCGCGTGCACGTCCCCGCACTGATGCGGCGCTGGCCCGGCCGACGGATCGGCCACGCCCCGCTGTGGGTCCCCGTCGACCTGCGCGACGGCAACCAGGCACTGGCCGAACCCATGGACCCGGCACGCAAACAGCGGATGTTCGACCTGCTCCTGGCCATGGGCTTCAAGGAGATCGAGGTCGGCTACCCCTCCGCCAGCCGCACCGACTTCGACTTCGTCCGGCAACTGGCCACCGTGCCCGGCGCGGTGCCCGAGGACGTCACCGTCGTCGTCTTCACGGCGGCGCGCGCCGACCTGATCGACCGCACCTTCGAGGCCGTCGAAGGCCTGCCCCGCGTCGTCGTCCACCTCTACACCGCCACCGCCCCGCTCTGGCGCGAGGTCGTCCTCGGGCGCGACCGGCACGAACTGCGGGCCCTGATCACCGAGGCCGCCACCCACCTGGCACGTCGGGCCGACGGCCGGCCCGGGGTGCGCTTCCAGTTCTCGCCCGAGGTGTTCAACCTGACCGAACCGGACTACGTCCTGGAGGTCTGCAACGGCCTCACCGAACTGTGGGACGCCAGCCCCGACCGGCCCGTCGTCCACAACCTGCCCGCCACCGTCGAGATCGCCACCCCCAACGTCTACGCCGACCAGATCGAGTACCTGCACCGGCACCTGGAGCGCCGCGAGTCGGTGATCCTCTCCGTCCACCCGCACAACGACCGGGGGACGGGCGTCGCCTGCGCCGAACTGGCCGTGCTGGCCGGCGCCCAGCGGGTGGAGGGGTGCCTGTTCGGCAACGGTGAGCGGACGGGCAACGTCGACCTGGTGACGCTGGCGCTCAACCTGCACACCCAGGGCGTCGACCCGATGCTCGACTTCTCCGACCTCGACGAGATCCGCCGCACCGTCGAGCACTGCAACCGGCTGCCCGTGCACGAGCGCCACCCCTACGCGGGGGACCTGGTGCACACCGCCTTCTCCGGCACTCACCAGGACGCCATCAAGAAGGGCTTCGCCCACCACGCCAAGGTGGCGGCCGAGTCCGGCGTCCCGGCGCGCGAGGCGCCCTGGTCGGTGCCGTACCTGCCGATCGACCCGGCCGACCTCGGCCGCGACTACGAGGCGGTCATCCGGGTCAACAGCCAGTCCGGCAAGGGCGGCATCGCCTACCTGCTCCAGACCGGGCACGGGCTGGAACTGCCGAGGCGGCTCCAGATCGAGTTCTCCCGGGTCGTGCAGGAGGCCACCGACGACAGCGGGCGGGAGGTGACGGCGGAGGAACTGTACGGGCTCTTCCGCGCGGAGTACCTGGACGCGGCGCCGGACTGGCCGTGGCAGGCCGGCGACGACTGGGCGGAAGTGGACGGCCGGCGCGGCGAGGGCGCCGGGCCGCTCGACGCGGTGGCCGACGCGCTGCGGGTCGACATCCTGCACTTCAGCGAGCACGCCGTCGGTGCGGGTGCGGGTGCGGGTGCTGGTAGCGACGCTGTCGCCTACGTCGAGGCCCGGGTCGGCGGGGTCGGCGGACAGGTGGTCTGGGGCGCCGGGCGGGACGGCTCGGTGCTCACGGCAGGCGTGCGGGCGGTGCTCAGCGCCGTCGGCCGCGCGCAGCGGGAGTGACGGCGGGGGTGACGGCCGTCGCGCCGGAGTGACCCGTACGGGCGGGAGTTGTACGGACGGGAGTCGGACGGAGACGGCCCACCGCGACACCGTGCGCGGTGGGCCGTGCCGTCCACCTACATCGGTTTCGGTGTGATCACCGCGAACGGCGCGCCCTGCGGGTCGGCCACCACCGACATCCGGCCCGCCACCATGTCGAACGGCGGGGCGAGGACGGTGCCGCCGTGCTTGACGAGGGCGTCCACGGTGGAGTCGACGTCGTCCGTCGCGAAGTACGTCAGCCAGTGCGCGGGCGTGCCGGGCGGGTCGTTGGCGAGCAGCGAGACCCCGCCGACGGCCCGGCCGCCGACCCGCAGCTCCCAGTACTGCTCGGCGCCCTGCGCCGGCTCGATCTCGATGCCGAACGCCGCGCCGTAGAAGGCGGTGGCGCCGGGCACGTCGCTGGTGTGCAGCTCGTTCCAGATCAGCGCGCCGCTCTCGTTGACGACCCGGGCGCCGAAGAACTCGCCCGGCTGCCAGACGCCGAACACCGCGCCCTGCGGGTCGGCGGCGATCAGCATCCTGCCGAGCTCGCCGACGTCCATCGCCGGGACCAGCAGGGTGCCGCCCGCGCCGACGATCGCGTCCTGGGTGGCCTGGGCGTCGGTGGTGGACAGGTAGCTGGTCCACACGGTCGGCGGGGTGGGCATCCCCTCCGGGGCCATCGCCGGGCCGATCCCGGCGGACGGCTTGCCGTTCAGCTCGCAGACCGCGTACCCGCCGAACTCGGCCGGGCCGACCTGCCCCTGCCAGCCGAACAGGTCGCGGTAGAAGTCCAGTGCCGCCTGCTGGTCCTGCGCCATCAGATCGACCCAGCACGGGGTGCCGGTCGTGTACGGGGTGGTGACTTCGGGCATTCTCGCTCCTTCAGGTGAGGTCCTGCGTCGGTCACCCTCTCGTCGCGGATCGCGCTCCGCCACTCGACACGCTGTCACGACCCGGCAGGTGGCGCCGGTCAGCACCGGTCAGCGCCGTCGAAGCGGGCAGGGCGGGTTCGACTCTGAAGGGAGGCGGCCCCCAACCGGCATTGGCCGATGGGGTGCCGTCAGATCGACAGCAGGAAGCTGACGATCACCCATGGCGGCCGTCGTGTTCCGGACGCCGCGGCAGATCTTCCGCATCCGGGTCGGGAAGATCGCTCGGCTGCGTGGCTACTTCGCGCCTGAGATGGTGAGTCGATGAACATCTGGCCGACCACGGCCGGCGTCAGGCCAGGGAGCGGAAGAAGGTCCGGATGTCGGCCACCAGCAGGTCGGGCTGTTCCAGGGCGGCGAAGTGGCCGCCGTGGTCGAACTCGGTCCAGTGCACGATGTTGTCGATGCGTTCGGCGAAGGCGCGGACCGGGAGGGTGATGTCGTGGGGGAAGACGGCCATGCCGGTGGGGACGGTGGAGGGGGCGGCCTCGGTCCAGCCGTTGCGGGCCGACTCCTTGTACAGCCGCGCGGAGGAGCCGGCGGTGGCGGTCAGCCAGTACAGCATCACGTTGGTGAGGAGGTGGTCCCGGGGTACGGCGCCTTCGGGAAGGCCGCTGTCGCAGTCCGTCCATTCGCGGAACTTCTCGATGATCCAGGCGAGTTGGCCGACCGGGGAGTCGGTGAGCGCGTAGCCGACGGTGTGCGGGCGGGTCGCCTGGACGGCGGTGTAGCCGGAGGTTTCGGCCTGGTGGCGGGCCCAGGTGTCGAGCCGTTCGCGGTCGAGGGCGTCGAGGACGGCCGGGTCGCCGGTGGGGAAGGTGGGGGAGGTGTTGACGTGCACGCCGATGACCCGGGCGGGGGCGGCGAGGCCGAGTTCGCGGGAGATGCCGGAGCCCCAGTCGCCGCCCTGGGCGCCGTAGCGCGGGTAGCCGAGGCGGTCCATCAGTTCGGCCCAGGCACGCGCCACGCGGCGGTAGTCCCAGTCGAGTTGGCGGGTCGGACCGGAGAAGCCGTACCCCGGGATGGAGGGCGCGACCACGTGGAAGGCGTCGCGCGGGTCGCCGCCGTGGGCACGGGGGTCGGTGAGCGGGCCCAGGATGTCCAGGAATTCGGCCACCGAGCCGGGCCAGCCGTGCGTGATGATCAGCGGGGTGGCGTCGGGTTCGGGTGAACGGACGTGCAGGAAGTGCACGTTGGCGCCGTCGATGGTGGTGGTGTACTGCGGGAAGGTGTTGAGCCTGGCTTCGTGTTCGCGCCAGTCGTAGCCGGTCCGCCAGTACTCGGCCAGGTCCTGGAGGTAGTGGAGCGGGACGCCGTAGTCCCAGTCGGTGCCGGGCAGCGAGTCGGGCCAGCGGGTGCGGGCGAGGCGGTCGCGCAGGTCGTCGAGCTGGTGCTGTTCGATCGCGATGCGGTAGGGGCGGATGTCGGTTTCGGCGGTCATGGCGGGGCCTTTCAGAGCTCGGGGAGGGGTCAGGTCGTCGGCAGGATGTGGGCGAGCAGGGCCGCTTCCAGGTCGCGCAGTGGGAAGGCCGGGTCCTCGGCGGCGAGGGTGAGGCCGCCGCGGATGCCGGCGAGGAGGAGCAGGCGGGCGGCAGCGGGGTCGGGGACGCGGCAGGCCGCCAGGGATTCGTCCAGGGCCTGGAGGAGGTCGGCGGAGGCGAGGTCGGCGCCTGCGGCGACCAGGACGGCGCGGGCTTCGGGGTCGGCGAGCAGGGCGGAGACGGCCCGGCTCTCCTCGACCTCCTCGGGGGCTGCGTCCAGGCCGAGCAGGGCGGAGCGGACGAGGAGTTGCAGGGTGGCGGCGGGGCTGTCGGCCGGCTGGGCGGCGAGCGCCGCGCGGGTCCGTTCGCGCCAGCCGTCGGCGATGTCGATCAGCAGGCCGTCCTTGCTGCCGAAGTAGCGGGAGGGCAGTCCGTCGGCGACGCCGGCCCGGGTGGCGACTTGGCGCAGGGTGGTGGCGCGGTAGCCCTGTTCTGCCATGAGCAGGACGGCGGCGCGCCGGATCTTGGCGCGGGTCGCTTCGCGGACGGCCGCCGAGGCCTCAGGCGTGCGGGGCATGGGGGTGTCCGGTTTTTGGTTGAACCATTGTTCAATATAAACACACGGCAAAGGTCCGCGTCACGCCCGGCGCGGGCCCGGGGAGTCGGAGGTGGCAGGGCAGCCGCTAGCCCAGCTGGTAGTGGACGATCTCGTCGGTCACGGTGGTCACGACGAAGCCGGTCTTCACCAGGACCCTTCCCGAGGCGGGGTTGCCGACGCGGTGCTCGGCGGTGACCCGTGGGGTGCGGTGGTGGGCGAGGAACCGGCGCACCGCTGTGGTGGCGTAGCCGTGGCCCCAGGCGTCCTCGCGCAGGATGTAGCTGAGGCTGCCCGTGCGGCCGGTGATGCGGAGTCGGACGATGCCGATCAGGTCGTCGTGGACGTCGATGCCGAGGACGCGTGCGGTGCGCGGCCGCTGCGCGTCGGCCTCCCGGGCTTCGCGTACGTAGTCGTGGGCCTGGGCGGCGGTCATCTGGCCGAACCACAGGTCGGCGACCGACCTGCCGCTGTAGATGCGGCGGACGGCGTGGGCGTCGGCCGGCCGCAGCTCGCGCAGGTGCACCCTTCCTCCAAGTCGCGGCGCCGGTCCGGGACTTCACCCTGTCGAACGGGAAGCCGACGGGAAGCCCCGGACCCTGGGCGGCTCAGGCGAAGATGAGGCGGAAGATCTGGTTGTAGACGAAGAAGCCGCCGGGCTGGCCGGGGATCGGCTGCAGGTTGAACGTCTCGGCGAATTGCAGCGGCTTGTCGAAGGCGTTGTCGATGGCGAGGCCGCCCGTGACGGTGACCAGTACGCCGTTGCCCGGGGCGGGCTGCGCGTCGGTGGTGTTCACCTTGTGCTTGACGGCGGCCAGTTCGGGCGTCGTCAGCTTCGCGAGGATGTTCTGCTGCCCCTGGAACTGCTGGCTTTCCCACGTGAGCATCGACTCGGGTCGGTAGAGGCTGGAGAGGTTCCCGCGTCCCTGGCTGCCGGAGTCGAAGGTGGTGTAGTAGTGGCCCACGAACGAGTTGGCAATGGCGTTGAAGTCCATGCGCGGAACGTACCAGTCCGCTCACAACAGGTGTGCGCTGTTTGACAGATCCGGCTGGGGCTGCCAGAGGGGCGGCCGGCTCGCCTTCCGGGTGACGGGTCCTCGGCGGTGGCGGTGTGGCCGCCGTCCGGGATGCCGCGCGGGGCGTCGCCCAGGTTGCGGCGCAAGCGAATGATGCCGGAGGGTGGTCGCATGGATACTCTTCGTGTGCGACCCTCGCGGCCCGCCCGTCGGCGGCGTCTCGCGCTCCTCGCGCTCCCCGTGACCGGTGGCCTGCTCGGCGCTGCCCCCGCCTCCGCGCCGCAGCAGGTAGCCCCGGTGGACCTGAGGACCGTCGTGACGGCCGCCGCCGCCCATGGGCAGCAGGTGTTCTCGGAGGCCGGCACCTCCTACTTCGCGGTGCCCGCCGGGGTGACCGAGGTCCTCGTCCAGGCCTGCGGCGGTGGGGGCGGGGGTGCCGGAGGGGGTGGCGGCGGCGAGGACTCCACCTTCGGGTCGGACGGGGTGGTGGAGGTGGGGCCGCGGGGTCGGGTTCGGGCGGGGGTGGCGGCGGTGCGGACACCGAGAACGGCGGCAGCGGGGAGTCGGGCTCCGCTCGCCCGGTGGGGTCGGGGGTCCGGCAGTCGGCTCTCCAAGGGGGCGCCGACGCGTCGTCGTCAGCGGTAGGGGGCCCGCGTGGCGGTCGCACCCGGCGCGGTGGGGGCCACGCGCCGAGCGCATTGGCGCCGGGTTCCTCTCCGGCGCGGTCTGTTACCGTGGTTCGGTAGTGACGCGCGAAAACACGGTTCCCGGTATTGGTTAGTCCGGGCGGGGCTTGCGCTCTCAGCACACCGGTTCCCGGTAGTGCCCGGTGCGTCTCTTTCTCTCGTGATCTTTCTGAGAAAGGGACCTCTGTGTCTGACTTTCCCGTGGACGGCGTCGCCGTCCGCACCCCCGTTCCCGCCGCCCGGGATCAGGTCGCCCGCGCACCGTACCGGTGGCGCTGGGTCGCTCTGTGGGTGTTGCTCGCCGCCGAGGCGATGGACATGCTGGACGCGTTGATCGCCAATGTCGCGGCACCGTCGATCCGGGCCGACCTGGGCGGCGGCGCCGCCACGGTGCAGTGGCTGGGAGCCGCGTACGCGTTGGCGATGGCGGTGGGCCTGATCACCGGCGGTCGCCTCGGTGACATCGTGGGCCGCAAGCGGATGTTCCTGATCGGCGCGCTCGGCTTCACCGCCGCGTCCCTGCTCTGCGCGGTGTCCTGGTCACCGGGGATGCTGATCGGCGCACGCGGGTTCCAGGGCCTGTTCGGCGCGGTGATGATCCCGCAAGGCCTGGGCATCATCAAGGAGATGTTCGACGGGCCGGAGATCGGCCGGGCGTTCGGTCTGTTCGGCCCGGTGATGGCCCTGTCGACGGTGGGCGGCCCGGTCCTGGCCGGCGCTCTGGTCGACGCCGACCTCTTCGGCTCCGGCTGGCGCATGATCTTCCTGATCAACCTGCCGCTCGGCCTGCTCGCCCTGCTGGGCGGCTGGAAGTTCTTGCCGGAGTCACGCTCCACGCAGCGCCCCCGGCTCGATCTGGCGGGCGCCGGGCTGGCCTCGCTGGCCGCGTTGCTGCTGGTGCTGCCACTGGTCCAGGGGCGTGAACTGGGCTGGCCCACCTGGACGTTCGTGTCGATGGCGGCCGGGATCGGGCTGTTCGTGGTCTTCGGCCGGTACGAGGCCCGACTGGCCGGGGCGGGCGGCGATCCGCTCGTGGTGCCGGGCCTGTTCCGCAAGCGGGCTTTCTCCGGGGGTCTGGTGACCGGTGCGGTGTTCTTCGCGGCGGTGGCCGGCTTCTCGCTTGTGCTCAGCTTGTTCCTGCAGTCCGGCCTCGGTCTCACACCGCTGCGGGCGGGGCTGGCGAGCCTGCCCTGGTCGCTGGGGATGGTGCTCGGCTTCGCCGCGATCCAGGTCGCCGAACGGTTCGGCGCCGTCGAGCGGTTCGGCCGCCGGGTCATCCAGGCCGGAATCATGGTCATGGCCCTGGGCGTCGCCACCCTCGCCGTCACCCTGAACGCGGCCGGTACGGGTATGACGGCGTGGCACCTCGCCCCGGCGCTGATCGTCACCGGCCTGGGCACGGGCCTGGTCATGGGACCGTTCTTCGACACCGTGCTCGGTGCCGTCGAACCGCACGAGAGCGGCTCGGCCTCCGGGACCATCACCGCCGTCCAGCAGCTCGGCGGCGCGCTGGGCGTCGCGGTCCTGGGCACCGTGTTCTTCGGCGCACTCGGCGGGCGGATCGCCGGCGCCGCCGACCAGGACGCAGGGACCGTCGTGGTGGCCGGCTACAGCGCGACCCTGCAGATCACGCTGTGGGCCGGGGCCGGACTGCTCGCAGCGGCGCTCGCGGCCTCGTACCTGTTGCCCCGTCCCGTCCTCGCCCGGGAACCCCGAACGCGGGACGACGGGTAGGCCCCGGAACGCCCTCGGGCTCCTGGTCGGCGCTCCGACGTACTGTCGGTGTCATCGGTGTCGGTGGGTGCGGCTAGCGTGAGCGCAGGTGGGCAGTTGGGCTGATACCGGGGGGACCGATGGAGAAGGTGCCGGACCACGGCCGGACCGTGCGGAACGGTTCGCTCGCGATGATCGGCCTGGGGGTCCTGCTGTTCGTCCTCAGCCTGGTCTACCTGATACCGCACGACATGGGGGTGACGTCGGCTCTCCGCAGCCGCGGCGTCCACGTGTCGGCGGTCGTCACCGACTGCACCGAAGTGAGCGCGCCGCAGGACAACCCGGCGGGCAACGCCCACTGCCGGGTGCGGTTCACGACGTCCGAGGGGGCGCCCGTCGAGACCCAACTCGCCTACGTCACCGACACCGTCAAGGCCCACGACACCGTGACGGCGGTGTACGACCCCAGGCACACCGACACCGCCGCCCTTGCTTCGAGCATCGGTTTCTGGAACTCGCTGGGCCGGAACGTGCTCGATGTGGTCGCACTGGTCGCGTCCGTCGTCATGACCCTGCTGGGCCTCGCGGTCCATCTCGCGTACCGCCGGCTCACCCGGGCGCGCAGACGGCCCACCGCTCTTTAGGCGGTGAGCCGTTGAGGGGGAAGTCGATCAGACCTCGGCGGTGGCGGCGAAGGCGACGAACGCCTGCCAGGCGGCGGGGGTGAAGGTGTGGTGGGGACCGGAGGGTCCCCCTGGCACGAAGCGTTCCTCAGACTCGCCTGCTGCGTGATCACCTACCGGCGCGTGTGGCGTGCACGGAGCCGAGCAGGCTGAGTGCCTCGGCGCTGGGGCTGCCGTGTTCGGCATGGTAGATGATCAACTGCTGGCCGGGGGCGTCCCGCACGTCGAATGCGTGGTGGGTGAGGGTCATGCCGCCGACGTCCGGGTGGTGGAGGTGCTTGTGTTCGCGGGTCTTGCCGCGCACGGTGTGGGTGTTCCACAGCCGGGCGAAGTCCTTGCTGCGCGTGCTGAGTTCGCCGACGAGAGCCCGTAGGCGCGGACCGCCAGGGTCGACGCCGGACGCCTGGCGCAGGTGCCCCACCACCGTCTCTGCCGTCCGCTCCCATCGGGGGTGGAACGGCCGACCCGCCGGGTCGAGGAAGACCATGCGGGCCAGGTTGTCCATCGCTTCGAAGGGGGAGTACAGGGCCTCGGCCAGGGCGTTGGCGGCCAGGATGTCCAGGATCGGGTTGATGACGAACGCCGGAGTGCCGGGGTAGCCGTCCAGCAGGACGCGCAGGGCGGGGGCGACCTGGTCGGTGGCGGCGACGGGCCGCTGGGACGGTGCGGTTCCGGACAGTTGGTGAAGGTGCGCCTGGGCATCGGTGTCCAGCAGCAGCGCGCGGCTGAGCGCGTCCACCACCTGCGCGGACGGGTGGCGTTCACGGCCCTGTTCCAGCCGGGTGTAGTAGTCCGCGTTCACCCCTGCCAGCACGGCGACTTCTTCGCGGCGCAGCCCGGCGACCCTGCGCACGCCGTGGCTCGGCATCCCGACCTCGTCCGGTCGCACGGCCGCACGGCGCGCCCGCAGGAACTCACCCAGCTGGTTGTCGGTCATGTGCCCAGGCTAGGCCGTGGGCCCGGTGTGCCGCCTGGGTGTACCGCACCCAGGCAGCACACGGCCTGGGCCGCCCGGAACACCTCGCCCAGACTCGGTGCCCTACCGAGAGACAAGGGGCAGTCATGCCGGACCAGACGATCAAGGTCGTAGCGATCACCGGTGCCAGCAGTGGGATCGGCGAGGCGACCGCCCGCCGGCTCGCCGCCGACGGCCACCGCCTGTTCCTGGGAGCACGGCGCACCGATCGCCTGGACCGACTCGTCGCGGAGATCACCGCCGCGGGCGGCACGGCGGCGGCCCGGCGCCTGGACGTGACCGAGGCCGCCGACGTGCGGGACTTCGTCGCAGCGGCCGAAGAGCGGTACGGCCGCGTGGACGTGATGGTCAACAACGCCGGGATGATGCCGTTGTCGCCGCTGGAGGCGCTCAGGACGGAGGAGTGGGACCGCATGATCGACGTGAACCTGCGGGGTGTCCTGCACGGTATCTCCGCCGCCTTGCCCGTGATGCGCGCCCGAGGTGGCGGGCACATCGTGAACATCGCCTCCGTCGGCGCGTACGAGGTCTCTCCCACCGCTGCCGTGTACTGCGCCACCAAGTTCGCGGTCCGTGCGATCTCCGAGGGCCTGCGTCAGGAGTCCGCCGGTGACGTCCGGGTCACGCTGGTCTCGCCGGGTGTCACGGAGTCCGAACTCGCCGACGGCATCGCGGACCCGGCCGCCCGGGCGGCCATGCGGACGTACCGCGCCGTGGCCCTGCCGGCCTCCGCGATCGCGGACGCCGTCGCCTACGCGATCTCCCAGCCGCCGTACGTCGACGTGAACGAGATCGTCGTTCGACCTGCGGCGAGCGCCCAGTGACGGAAGGAACCGGAATGCTGCACACCCCCGCTCTCGACGACCTGGCGCGCAGAATACGTGGCCTGGAGGACCGGGACGCCCTGCACGCCCTCATGATCCGCGGCTGGCGGGCACTGGACCGCAAGGACTGGCGAACCTGGTCCGCCTGTTGGGCCGAAGACGCCGTGCTGGAGTTCGGGCCCTGGCAGCGAACCCAGGGGAGGGAGGCCATCCGCGCGAAGGTGGAGGAGGCCGAGTCGGCCTACACGAGCATCCAGCACCACATCCTCAACATGCACGTGGACGTGGCGGGCGACCGGGCGACCGGCATCGGGTACATGTGGTTCGTCGCCGTCACCGCTCCGGGGAGGACCTCTGCCCCCTACTCCATGGGCGGTCCCTACGACTGGGAGTTCCGCCGTGACGGGGACGGATGGCTCTTGACCCGGCAGCGGCTCGGGGTCTTGTGGACCGACGGCGAGGACACCCTGCGAGCCTTCGAACCGGAGTGACCGGAACTACGTTGATCAGGCCTCGGCGGTGGCGGCGAAGGCGACGAACGCCTGCCAGGCGGCGGGGGTGAAGGTGTGGTGGGGGCCGGAGGCGTCCTTGGAATCGCGGACGAGGACGGCCTCGGTCGTCTCGGCGACCTCGATGCACTGGCCGCCCTCGTTGCTGCTGTGGCTGCTCTTGTGCCAGGCGACCTCGACGCATTCGCCGCCTTCGTTACCGCTGTGGCTGCTCTTGAACCAGACGAGTTCGCTGCTCACTGCTCCCCCTAAATCCGGGATGGCGCGGTCAGCTTGACGGTACGCCAACGGCCCGCCGCCCGGTAGGCGGTGGGCCGTTGGGAGGACGTTGATCAGACCTCGGCGGTCGCGGCGAATGCCACGAACGCCTGCCAGGCGGCCGGCTCGAAGGCCAGCTGAGGGCCGCTCTTGTCCTTGGAGTCACGCACGTGGATGACAGCAGGCGTCTCGGCGACCTCGACGCAGGTTGTGCCCTCGTTGCCGCTGTAGCTGCTCTTGAACCACGCCAGCTCGGACATGCTCACCGCTCTCCCAGGATCTTCTCGATCAGGGCCAGGGACTCCCTCATGCCGAGCGCCTGCGCCCTGATGCTGCTGTACCGTGCGGCCATAATACGGACCTCTTCCGGGTCCGTGATCAGCCGATTGACGTGCTGCACCTCGCAGAACGCAATCTGCGACCGGCCCTTGGGGGTGAGGAGGGTGAACGAGCCGCCCATGCCCGCGTGCTCCATTCGATCCAGCGGCATCACCTGGAGTTCGAGGCCGCGGATCCGGCCGATCTTCAGCAGGTGGCGAAGCTGCTCCTCGTGAACGTCCCACCCGCCCATGGGGCGCCGCAGTGCGCTCTCATCGATCACCCAGCTGATCATCGGAAGCGGTGACCGAGTCAGGATCTCTTGCCGCTTCATGCGTGCCGCCACCCACTTTTCGACGGAGTCATCGGTAAGGGTTGGTTTCCGCATCTGGTATAGCGCTCGCGCGTGGGCCTCTGTCTGCACTAGGCCTGGGATGTCCAACGTGCAGTAGTCGTGAATCTCCAGAGCGTGCGCTTCTTCGGTCGTGTACGGCTTCGACCACGCCGGGTGCCGCTCACTCACGCGGATCTTCGCCTTCATGACATCCGGGGCGATCGCCTTCAGCGCGCCGCCCGCTCCGACGAGGTCGTCAACCACCGTCAGGTACTCGACTCTCGGGGTCCGCTTGCCGCGTTCGACCGCGCCGACTTGGTCCTCGCTGTAACCGGCCATCTTGGCCAGCTCCTTCTGCGTGATCCCGGCCCGCTCGCGGAAGTGCTTGATCAGCTTTCCCACCGCAGCGTAGAGCTCAGAGACCCCCTCGGACCCCTCCGGCAGATCGCCGTCCTCGAAGACCGTTCCCTCGACACCCATCGCAGCCACCCCATCCTGACTTGCCGCGTTTTCGATCGGTTAATCCGGGGTCGGCCGGACAGGCCCACCCTCCGCATCCGTACAGGCACTCTTAGTGCTTGTCGAATCCGTGGTCAGCGTACGTCCGTGCCGTCACGATTTTTTCCATGACGACCGACATCCCCCTCGACAGTCCCCGCCGTCACACCATCACCCTCGCCGCCACCCCCAAGGGCGCCGCCATCTGCCGGCGCATCGCCAGGCGTCAACTCACCACCTGGGGGCTGAACTTGTCCCACACCGAGCCGTACTACTCGGCTCTCCTGATCGTCGCGGAGCTCGCCGCTAACGCGACTACCCATGGCCGCGTTCCGGGGCGCGGCTTCGAGCTTCACCTCTGTCTCACCACCACCGTGCGCCGGGGCACAACCTTGCGCATCGAGATCTCGGACTGCCGGGGCGACCGCTTCCCGGCTCTGCCCGCCGTCCTCGCCCCCAACTCCCAGTCCGGGCGCGGCCTCACCCTCATCGACGCCCTCGCCGACCGCTGGGGCACCATCCCCCGCCACCCCAACGCGAAGACCGTCTGGGCCGAACTCGACCTCCCCATCACCCTCGATGCGTCCTGAACCCCGCCATAGTCCGGGCAGCGCGACGCTCTGCACCCTCCTCCCGTTCGTCCTCCTGCTCGCGCTTCTCGCCTGGATCCACCCCCTCACCGCGCACCACCCCCCGAACCGCCACCCCCGCCCCGTCTCCACCTCCACCCCAACCACCCCGTAAAGCAAGAGGAGTGGGGAGTGGGGCCCCCCGCCGTACCACACCACACCGCCCCGGGGGGGGGGGGGGCGTTGTGGGATTAAAAAATAACCACGCGCCAGGCCGCGAACCCGGGATGGTTGGGG
>NZ_JBHXML010000001.1:62075-194320 GCF_042720345.1 Kitasatospora sp. NPDC058478
ACCACCCCCCCACCCCCACCCCCCCCCACACGCTCGTCTTGTGGTTCGCGCCCCCCCCCCACACCCCCCTCGACTCCGCCGGGGCTTGTCGTAGGCCGATGTAACTATTACAGTTACGACATGGAGAGGGGTGATGGGCGGCATGAGTGCGAACAGTAGGTTGACCGTCGCCGCACACGCCCTGACCTGGATCGGGCTGTACCAGCGCCGTGGCCACGAGGTCGCCACCTCCGAGCAGATCGCGACGAGCGTCAACACCAATCCCGTGGTGATCCGCCGCCTGCTGGCCCAGCTGCGCAAGGCGGGCCTGGTCGACTCGCGAAGGGGTGCCGGGGCCGGCTGGACGCTGTCGCGGGACCTGTCGGCGATCACCCTGCTCGACGTCTACGAGGCGGTGGAGCCGGGACCGATCTTCGCCCTGCATCCCGCCACGCCCGACCCCGAGTGCGTCGTGGGCCACGGCATCGCTCCGGTGATGGCCGCCGTCTACGGCGGGATCGAGGCCACCCTCCGCCGGGAGCTGGCGGGGACCACGCTGGAGGATGTGCTGCGCGACGTGCTGAAGGCCGCCTAGCCTCGGCCGTGGCAGTGCTTCCTGCGTCGCTTCCTGCGCCGCTTTTTGTGCCCAAAAATGTAACAAGAATAGTTACGTCAAGATTCGGAGAATCTCATGGGACAGCTGGACAACAAGACCGCCCTCGTCACCGGCGCCTCCACCGGCATCGGCCTGGCCATCGCCCGCCGCTTCGCCGCCGAGGGGGCGACCGTGTACCTCACCGGGCGCCGCGAAGCCGAGCTGGCGGCCGCCGTCGAGCAGGTCGGCAGCCGGGGTGTCGGCATCCGGGGCGACGTGTCGAAGCTCGACGACCTCGACCGGCTCTTCGCCGAGATCACCGAACGCAGCGGCCGGCTCGACGTCGTCGTGGCCAACGCCGGCCTCGGGGACTTCGGCCTGCTCGGCGAGATCACCGAGGAGGAGTACGACCACACCACCTCCGTGAACCTCAAGGGCACGGTCTTCACCGTGCAGAAGGCCCTCCCGCTGCTGTCGGCCGGCGCCTCGGTGATCCTGCTCTCCTCCAGCGCGGCCCTGCGCGGCGTCCCGGGCCTGGGCGTCTACGCCGCCACCAAGGCCGCGATCCGCAGCCTCGCCCGCACCTGGGCCACCGAACTCGCCGGTCGGGGCATCCGGGTCAACGCCCTCACCCCGGGCCCGGTCGCGACCCCCGGGGCCGACGAGCTGCGGGCGGCGTACCCCCAGGTCGATCAGGCCGTCGCCACGACCCCGCTCGGCCGCATCGGCCGACCCGAGGAGGTCGCCGCCACCGCCCTCTACCTGGCCGGGGACCAGAGCTCCTTCACCACCGGCGCGGAACTGCTCGTCGACGGCGGCGTCACCCAGCTCTAGGGGATTCACCTCGGGACAGAACCTGAGCGGAGTGGAAAAGCGGAGTGGGAAGTCGGACCCGCCGACTTCCCACTCCCTCACCGGACTTCGGTCAGCGGCACAGGGCCGTGTCCACGACGTTCTCGACGTGCTCCGAGCCGGCGGCGTCCGGCGGGACGGTGGTCACCGCGATGTTGACGGCGCGGCCGTCGTCCGTCGCCCCGCCCCGGGTCTCGTAGCCGGGGATGTCGCCGCCGTGGCCCCAGTAGACGCCGCCGCAGGACAGCGGCCGGCTGATGAGCCCCAGGCCGTAGGCGGCGCCGCTGTCGCCGATGGGGACGGTGGTGCGCATCTGGGCGAGCTGGGCCGGTTGCAGGAGGCGGCCGCCGAGGAGGGCGGTGAAGAACTGGTTGACGTCGGAGTTGGTGGAGATCATCTGGCCCGCCGCCCCGCCCGCGGAGGGGTCCAGCTCGGTGAAGTCGATCAGGTGCCCGTCGGCCGCGTCCTTGCGGTAGCCCTGGGGGTGGGCCTCGCGGATGGTCCGGTCGCCCTGGGCGGGGTAGTAGGTGTGTCGCAGGCCGAGGGGCTTGATGATGCGCTGGTCGATCTGCTCGGCGATGGGGCGGCCGGTGACCTTCTGGACGACCAGGCCGGCGAGCACGTAGTTGGTGCTGCTGTACTTGAAGCTCGCCCCCGGGGCGAAGTCGGCCTTGTGCTGGAAGGCGATGTCCAGCAGGTCGCGCGGCTCGAAGTACCGGTGCTGGAGGGAGGGTTCGTCGAGGTATCCCTCGTAGTCCGGGAGTCCGCTGGTGTGCTGGAGGAGCTGACGGACCGTGGTGTGGCGCCCGTCGATGCCGTCGCCGCGGACCAGGCCGGGGAGGTAGGACTCGACGGGCTCGTCGAGGCCGATCTTCCCCTCGCCGACCAGCTGCAGCACGACCACCGCCGTGAACGTCTTGGTGTTGCTGCCGATCCGCACCTGGCCGTCGACCGGCACCTTCGCGCGGGTGGTGACGTCGCCGACCCCCGTGGTGTAGGTGCGGGTGCGGCCGTCACGGCCCTGGACGCTGGCCAGCGCGGCGGGCAGGCCGTCGTCGCGGACCAGCGCGTTCAGCCCCTGCTGGACGGTGTCCGGGCGGGGGGCGGCGGCGGCCGTGGACGGCGCCAGGGCGGTGCCCGCGGTCATGACGCCGACGGCCACCGCGGCCGCCGCCGCCACGACGACCCCGCGCCGACCGGCCTGCGGGCGCCGGGAGGAAAGTCCGGAGGAAAGCCGGGACGAACGCCAGGAGGAAGGTCGGGAGGAAAGCGGCTGCCACATCTGCTCACGCACGAGTCAACTCCGGTGCAATCAAGGGGAGGCCGGGAAGTCCTCCCCGGCTGTGATCGCCAGTCTGCTCGGGCGGCCCGCCGATGACCTCCCTCGACCGGGGGAGCACTTTCTCCCACGTTTCCGCGATGCGCACCGACCGCCCCGCACGCCGACCGCCCCGCGCACCGACGAGGGGCCGGCCCGCCGGGGGAGCGGGCCGGCCCCGCGGGCCTGGTCGGGCGGTCGTGGCCGCCCGGTCGTGTTCAGCCGATCGCGCCGACCGCTACTCGGTCAGCATCTTCTCGCCGGCGTCCGGCAGCTTGGTGCCGTTCTTGTCGAAGAACTGCCACGACGTCACCTTCTTGCCCGGCTGCTCGGGGACCACCAGCCGCTGGTACGGGGAGTCCCCGACGGCCTTCAGCCACGGCTCCATGACCGTGCCGTCCGACCAGGTCACCAGGACCTTGCCGACGTCCGGGCCGAGGGCCATCACGGCGAGCTTGATCGGGAGCGGACCGGGCGTGCCGGACTTGTCCCGGGCGCCCATCAGGCCGCCGCTGAACGTGTCGGCCATCCGCGGGTCGAGGTGGCCCGGCGCCGGGTAGCTGCCCGCGTTGTCGTGCGGCTGGCGCACCCCGTCCAGGGTGACGTAGTCGTTCACGACGTCCTCGTTGGGCTGCCAGTACTGCTGGACGTACGCCTCCGTCGGCTTGTCGAGCGAGGGGTCGACGGCGTGGCGCTCCTCCCAGACGGCCACCGCCTGCTCGTACGCCCGCTCCTTCGGGGCGACCGGCCAGAGCGCCGTCCAGAGCTTCCACGTCTTGCCGTCGGGGGTGTTGCCCTGGGCGAGCGTCACCCGGACCGGGGTGAACGGGTCCCGCTCGGCCGTCGCCGTGCCGGACGGCTGGGCGGCCGGGCCGCCCCCGGTGCCGCCGCCGGGACCGCCGTTGGCCGGGACGAGCGCCTGGGCGCCGCTGCTCGCGGGGGAGCTGTGCAGACCCGCCATCGTCCCGCCGCCCAGCACCACCACCGAGGCCAGTGCGAGCGCGCCGACCACCGACCGGCGCCGGCGCCGGATCCGGCGGCCGCCCGCCATGATGTCCGCCATCGGCGCCGGGCTGATCGTGGCCCCGGCCGCCACCTCCGCCAGGCCGAGTCCGACCCACACGTCGCCGTCGTCGCCCGCCGCGCCCATGCCGACCGTCCCGCCGTTGCCGCCCGCGCTCATACCGCACCTCCGATGCTCGTCATGCCCTTGATTTCCTTCAGCGCTGCGGCCCCCCGCAGTCTCGCGATCCCCTTGGCCGCGTGGCTGCGCACGGCGCCCGTCGAGCAGCCCATCGCCTCGGCGGCCTGGCTGTCGCTCAGGTCCTCCCAGTAGCGCAGCACCACGGCCTCGCGCTGGCGGGCCGGCAGGGCGGCCAGCGCCGTCATCAGCGCGCCGCGCTGGTCGGAGCGGGCGTAGCAGTCCTCTGCTCCGGCCTCGTCCGGCACGGCGTACACCAGCAGTTCCGGCGCGCGGCGGCGCCAGCGGCGGGCGTGTTCGTTCACCAGGATCCGCCGCACGTAGCTGTGCGGATCGCCGGCCCGTCGCACCTTCGCCCAGGCCGCGCAGGCCTTCTCCGCCGCGGACTGCACCAGGTCCTCGGCCGCGTACTGCTCCCCGGCCAACAGGTACGCCGTCCGCAGCAGCCGTGGCCAGGCCCCGACGATGAACGCCTGGAACTCCTCGTCCCGGTCGGTCTTCGTGCCTCCCATGAGCACCTCCTCACCCACCTAGAGCCCGGAAGCGGCCCAAAGCGCTTACTCCCTCCGATCACCAAACCGGTTGGCGTCCCCCAGAGGCGTCGATACGATCCGCGGATGATCCTCTCCCATGACGTATCTCATGACCTGCCGGGCGACCGCCCCACCGTGGTGCTGCTGCACTCGTCCGTGTGCGATCGGAGGATGTGGGACCCGCAGTGGCAGGGGCTGGTCGACGCGGGCTACCGGGTGATCCGGGGCGACTTCCGGGCCTTCGGCGACACGCCGCCGGCCGACGCCCCGTACAGCGACGCGCAGGACGTGCTGGCGCTCCTCGACCACCTGGGCGTCGAGAGCACCGCGCTGATCGGCGCCTCGTACGGGGGGAAGGTCGCCATGGACGTGGCGGCGCTGCGCCCCGGGGCCGTCACCGCGCTGGCCCTGCTCTGCTCCGGGGCGGCCGAGCACGTCGCCGGTGACGCCCTGATGGCCTTCGCCGCACGGGAGCGGGAACTCCTCGCGACCGGGGACGTCGAGGGCGCCGTCGAGCTCAACGTGGAGACCTGGCTGGGCCCGGAGGCGGGCGACGAGGCCCGCGAACTCGTCCGCCGGATGCAGCGGCGCGCCTTCGAGGTGCAGACGGACGCCGAGATCGGCCCCACCGACGACGAAGCGGACCTCTCCCGGATCACGGCGCCCTGCCTGGTCGTGACCGGCGGCCACGACGTGGACGACTTCCGGCAGATCGCCGACTCCTTGGCGACCCGGATCCCCGGCGCCCGCCGGCTCGAACTGCCCTGGGCCGGCCACTTCCCCGGCCTCGAACGGCCCGAGGAGACCTTCGAGTTGCTCACCGGATTCCTCCGCGAGACGGCGTAGGCGCCCCGAGGAGCGCTGCCTCAGCCGGCGGAGTCGCGCCGGTCGGGGTAGGCCGGGTCGGGGCAGGGCGGGTCGGGGCAGGCTTGGCCGGGGAAGGCCGGGTCGGGATCGTCCAGCAGCAGCTCCAACAGCGGTACGGCCGCCTCCAGTTGACGGCACTGCTGCGGGGTGAGGCGCGCGCTGCGGCGGGCCAGCAGGGCGGAGCGCTCCCGGCGGATCCGGGTGATCGCCGCCAGGCCGGCCGGGGTGAGTTCGAGCAGCTGGGAACGGCCGTCCAGCGGGTCGGGGGTCTTGGCGATCAGGCCGTCGGCGGTCAGCGGGGCGATCGTGCGGAGCACGGACGGCACGGCCACCCCCTCCCGCGCGGCGAGTTCGCCGAGCCGCAGCGGGCCGTGCACCTCCACCCGGGCCAGGGCGGAGAGTTGGGCGACGGTGAGGTCCTGGCCGCCGGAGGCGCGGGCCATCTGCCGGTTGAGCCGGCCGATCGCCAGGCGCAGCCGGACGACGGCCTCGGCGGAGAGACCGGCCCCGGCTCCGCCGTGGCTCCCGGCCTGGGCGTCGGCGTCGGCGGCGGTTGCGGCCTCGGCGTCGGTCGCGGTGTCGGCGCCGGTCGCGGTGTCGGCGTCGGCGCCGGTCACGGAGTCGGTCACGGCATCGTGCCCGGTCATGGCCTGCGGGCCTTTCCGCGCGGTGCGGGCCGGCGCACGCCGGGCCGTTCAGCGGGCCCGACCGTGCCCGGCCGGGTGCGGCGGGGCCGGCGCGGCCCGGTCCGCTCGCGGACCAGCGAGGCCGCCGCGGCGACCAGCGACATGGCGATCGCCAGCCAGAACACCACGACCAGGCCGTCGTGGAAGGGGCCCGAGATCAGTTGCGGGAAGAACTCCCGGCCGGTCAGCGTCCGGGCGTTGGCCGCCGGCAGCATGCCGAGCACGTGCGGGCCCAGCAGCTGCTGGATCGGGTTGTACCCGAGGAACGCGGCGAAGAGCGTGCCGACCGGTGGCAGCGAGGCGATGGTGTGCGCGTCGGCGGCGGGCACGCCCTGCGCGGTCAGTCCGGCGGTGAGGGTGTGCGGCAGCGAGTCGGCCAGGCCGGCCACCATCAGCGAGAAGAAGACGCCGATCGAGAGCACCATGCCGGCGTTCTGGAAGGTGGCCCGCATGCCGGAGGCGGCGCCGCGGGCCTCGGCCGGCACGCTCGACATGATCAGCGAGGTGTTGGGGGCCGCGAACAGGCCGCCGCCCAGCCCGTTGAGGAACACCAGGACGGCGAACCACGGGTAGCCGAAGTCGGTGGGCAGGAGCAGCAGTCCGGCGAAGGACAGGGCCATCACCACCAGTCCACCGGAGGCGAACAGCCGGGCCCCGGCCCGGTCGGAGAGGTAGCCCGAGACCGGCCCGGCGGCCAGGAAGCCGACGGTCAGCGGGACGAGGTAGATGCCCGCCCACAGCGGGGTGTCGGCGTAGTCGTAGCCGTGCAGCGGCAGCCAGATCCCCTGCAGCCAGATGATCAGCATGAACTGGAGGCCGCCGCGGGCGATCGAACCCAGCAGGGTGGCCGCGTTGCCGCCGGCGAAGACCGGGTCGCGGAACAGCGCCAGCGGGAACATCGGCTCGGCGACCCTGGACTCGACCAGGCAGAAGGCGATCAGCAGCGCCACGCCGCCGAACAGCCCGCCCATCACCCAGGGGCTGGTCCAGCCCATGGTGTGGCCGCCGTAGGGCTGGATGCCGTAGGTGATCGCGGCGAGCAGGGCGGTCAGGCCGACGGCGAAGGAGACGTTGCCCCACCAGTCGATCCGGGCGGGCCGCCGTACGCCGGTCTCGCGCAGCGACCGGTAGGCCCAGACCGTGCCGAGGATGCCGATCGGCACGTTGACCCAGAAGATCGACCGCCAGTTCCACTCGGCCAGCAGCCCGCCCAGCACCAGGCCGATGAAGGAGCCGGCGATGCCCGCGACGATGTTCACCCCCAGCGCCATGCCGCGCCGGTGGGCGGGGAACGCGTCGGTGATGATCGCGGCCGAGTTGGCCATCAGCATCGAGCCGCCGATCGCCTGCACCACCCGCCAGCCGATCAGCCACAGCGCGCCCGGCCCGCCGTGCAGCGGGTCGAGGGAGAGGGCCACCGAGGTGAGGGTGAAGATCAGGAAGCCGGCGTTGTAGATCCGGACCCGGCCGTGGATGTCGCCCAGCCTGCCGAGGGTGACCACCAGGACGGCGGTGACCAGCATGTAGCCCATCAGCATCCACAACAGGTAGCTGACGTTGCCGGGTTGGAGCGGGTCGAGGCCGATGCCGTTGAAGATCGCGGGGAGGGAGATCAGGACGATCGAGGCGTTGACGGTGGCGATCAGGGTGCCGAGCGTGGTGTTGGAGAGGGCGACCCACTTGTACCGGGGATGGTCCGCCGCCACGGCTCCGCGGACCGCGCGGACGGGCCGGCGCCTGCCGTTGTTCGGGATCTTCGTCGCCACCGCTGCCCCCAGGTGAGTGGCAGACCGGGGCCGCCAGTCGGAGAGTACTTCGATAGCTTTCGCTAACTAACGATAGTCCGACCACCCCACTGCCGGTAGCCCGCAGGCGTCCCGGAGGCCGCCACCGGCCACCGGCCACCGGCCATCGGTCCGCTCCCGCGCTGCCGGGAGCCCGGCGGCCGGTTCGTGCTCGCGGGCCCGCGTTCGCCGACCCGGCTGCTTTCCGACGCGTCGCATGCACATTTCCGCCACATTCCCGCAGTGCTGCGCCGCCTTTCGCGGCGCCGGATGTCCGAATTGCCTGACCGGGGCGGCTTCGTGTCGAATTCCTTGACATGACCACCTTCTCGTTTTCGTCTGTCGCAAGTAAAACTTCGCAAAGAATGGCTCTCCACAGGGGGGTCACTGACCTGCGCAATCAACATATTGTTGCAGCTCAGAGGCCTGATGATCACCCTTCGCCATACGGGTGTAACCGGTCGTGTCCGCGCCGACCGGCATTCCGCAGGAGTACGGTTCCGGAGGAATCGCCGGGCGTGCTCGCGAGTAAAGTCGAGCAGCCTTGCGGGACTATTCGCCATGCCGTGAAAAGCCGTACCGGGAATTGGTGCGAAGTATGGGTCAGAAAAAGGGTGAGCCGGGGGCCTCGGGGGCCGCCCGCCCGATATCCCTCAAGTTAGCCGTCGAAGTCCTGCGCGGCGTCGCGCAGGTGGACTTCATGCCGTCCGCCGTCTGCGGCCTGTTCTTCGTGGCCGCACTCTTCGCGGCCGGCTGGCGCTACGGCGTCTACGGACTGCTCGGCAGCGCCGTCGGCACCGCCGTCGCGTACGGCCTGCGGCTGGCGCGCGACGCCGTCGAGGCCGGGCTGCACGGCTACAACGGCTGCCTGGTGGCGCTGGGGTGCGCGGTCTTCCTCGGCCCCGACCACCCCGCCACCGTCGCGGCGGCCGTCCTCGGCGCCGTCGTCGCCGTGGTGGTCACCGCGGGCCTCGGCGCGGTGCTCGACAGCTGGAAACTGCCCGCGCTCACCGCGCCGTTCTGCCTGGTCGCCACCGCGACGACGGCCGCGGCGCCCGGCTTCCGCCACCTGTGGCACGGCACCGGCGCCCCGACCGCCCTGGCCGGGCCGGCCGCCGGCCCGATCGGGCTGACCTGGGACCAGCTGTGGCACGGGTTCTTCGCCAACATCGGCCAGATCTTCTTCATGCCCCAGTGGTACGTCGGCCTGCTGTTCCTGGCCGGCATCTTCGCGGCCAGCCGCCCGGCCGGCCTGCTGGCCTGCGCGGGCAGCGCGACCGGGCTGCTCACCGCCTGGGCGCTCGGCGCGCCCGCCGACGCCGTCGGCCAGGGGCTGCTCGGGTACAGCGGGGTGCTCGTCGCGATGGCGCTGTGCGGCGTGTTCGTCGCCCCCGGCGGGTGGAGCGCGGCCTACGCCGTCCTCGGCGCGGCCGCCGCCACCGTCCTGACCCCGGCGCTGGCCGCCGCCACCGCGCCGTTCGGCGGCCACGCCTTCACCTGGCCGTTCGTCCTGACCACCATGCTGTTCCTGGCGGCGGTGCCGGCCATTCCCCGGCTGCGCAGAGTCTGACCGGGTTTCGGTAGCCCGAATTCCCGCCCGTGACAGGCGTGTTCATTCGGAGTTCCTGCGGAGTTCCCTCGGAAAGGAAGAGTGATTCCCGTGAATCTCGCCCCGCGTGAGATGGACAAGCTGTACATCTACGTCGTGGCCGATCTGGCCCGCAAACGCCGCGACCGCGGTGTGAAACTGAACTACAGCGAGGCCTGCGCGCTGATCAGCGAGGCGATCATGGAGGGCGCCCGGGACGGGCGCACCGTCGCCGAGTGCATGGAGATCGGCAAGCAGGTCGTCAGCGGCGAGGACGTCATGCCCGGCGTCCGCGAGATGCTGCCGCTGCTCCAGGTCGAGGCCGCGTTCCTGGACGGCACCAAGCTGGTCTCCTGCCACGACCCGGTGGGTGCCTGAGCCATGACGGTACGTCAGTCGGAAACGGTGACCGGTCCGACGCCCGCGCCGACCTCGGCCCCGACGTCCGCCGCCACGGTGGTGCTGGCCGGCGGGCACGAGAGCGACGGCGGCCGGGACCTGGCCGCCCTGGTGGAGCGCGAGCCCGCCGTCCACGCCGCGGCCGCCGCCGGCCGGGCGCTCGGCGAGGCCGTCCGCTCGGCGCTGGCCGCCACCGACGGCCCGGTGTGCGTCGTCCCGATGACGCTGGGCCGCGACCCGAAGCTGGTGGCCGACACCGCCCGGGCGCTGCGCTGGCTGGCAGCGGGGGAGGGGCGCGGACGACTCGCCCTGACCGGGGCGTTCGGCGGCAAGGACCACCTCGTCGGCTGGCTGCGGGCCGCGGCCTCCGCCGCCCCCGGGCCCGACGGCGCCGTGCTGGTCACCGCCCCGGCGGCCGGCCCCTTCGAGGACGCGGACCTGTTCCGGATCGCCCGGCTGGTCCGCCAGTACGGCCACCACCGCTGGGTCGAGGTGGCCTTCGCGGGCGGCGACCCCGACCTCGCCGAGGGCGCCGAACGCTGCCGGCTGCTCGGCGCCCGCGAAGTGACGGCCGTCCCGGCCTCGTTCGGACCGGCGCTGCGCACCGAACTGCCCGGGGTGCGGGACGGCGGACCGCTGCTGCGGCCGGCCGCGATCGCCGGCGTCGTCGCCGCCCGCACCGCGGCGGCCCTGCACCTGCTCGGCCACGGCGAGGACGGCATCCTGGCCGGCCTCGACGCCGAGCACGGGCACGGCTACGCGCACAGCCACGGCCCCGGCGGGGACCACTCGCACGGCCACGGTGCCACCGGCGGACACACCCACGGCCACACACATCACTGAACCGACTGAACTGAACCGACAGAGAGGAAGGGCCCGCCATGTCTGGTGGCGCCACGTACCTGTACGGCGACGACCCGGTGGAGATCAACGCCGGTCGCGCCCAGGTCACCATCACGGTCAGCAACACCGGCGACCGGGCGATCCAGGTCGGCTCGCACTACCACTTCTTCGAGGCCAACCGCGCCCTCGACTTCGACCGCAACGCCGCCTACGGCAAGCACCTGGACATCCCGGCCGGCACCGCCGTCCGCTTCGAGCCGGGCGACACCAAGGACGTCACGCTCGCCGAGTTCGGCGGCCACGGCCGCCTGATCGGCTTCAGCAACCTCGTCGACGGCGGCATCAGGTCGGCCGACACCCGCGCCCGGGCGATCGACCGGGCGATCGCCCTCGGGTTCAAGGGCACCAACCTCGACCACAAGGAAGGCGACCGCTGATGGCCACGCTGTCCCGCAAGCAGTACACCGATCTCTTCGGGCCCACCGTCGGTGACCGCTTCCACCTCGCCGACACCAACCTCGTCGTCGAGATCGAGAAGGACTTCAACCAGGGCCACTACGGCGACGAGGCCGTCTACGGCGGCGGCAAGGGCATCCGCGACGGCATGGCCCAGGACCCGGCCGCCACCTCCGCCCAGGGCGCGCTGGACCTGGTGATCACCAACGTCGTCGTGATGGACGCCGTCCTCGGCGTGGTCAAGGGCGACATCGGCGTCAAGGACGGCTTCATCACCGCCGTCGGCAAGGCCGGCAACCCGCACACCCAGAGCGGCGTGCACCCCCGGCTGGTCATCGGCCCCGGCACCGAGGTGATCTCCGGCGAGCACCTGATCGCCACCGCCGGCGGCATCGACACCCACATCCACTTCATCGCCCCGCAGCAGGTGCAGGAGGCGCTGAGCAACGGCATCACCACCCTCATCGGCGGCGGCACCGGCCCCTCCGACGGCACCAACGGCACCACCTGCACCCCCGGCCCGTGGAACATCCACCGGATGTACCAGGCGGTCGAGGACCTCCCGGTCAACGTCGGCCTCCTCGGCAAGGGCAACGGCTCGCTGCCCGGCGCCCTGCGCGAGCAGGTCGAGGCCGGCGTCTGCGGCCTCAAGGTGCACGAGGACTGGGGCAGCACCCCCGCCGCCATCGACAGCGCGCTCGGCGTCGCCGACGAGTACGACGTCCAGGTGGCCATCCACACGGACACCCTCAACGAGGGCGGCTTCTTCGAGGACACCCTCTCCGCCATCGACGGCCGCACCATCCACACCTTCCACACCGAGGGCGCGGGCGGCGGCCACGCCCCCGACATCATGCGGATCGCCGGCGAGCCCAACGTCCTGCCGTCCTCCACCAACCCCACGCTGCCCTACACCGTCAACTCGGTCGACGAACTGCTGGACATGGTGATGGTCTGCCACCACCTCAGCCACGACATCCCCGAGGACGTCTCCTTCGCCGACTCCCGGGTCCGCGCCGAGACGATCGCCGCCGAGACCGTCCTGCACGACGAGGGCGTCATCTCGATCTTCTCCTCGGACTCGCAGGCGATGGGCCGGATCGGGGAGTCCTTCACCCGCGCCTTCCAGACCGCCCACCACTGCAAGGACCAGCGCGGCAAGCTCGACGGCGACACCGAGCGCAACGACAACTTCCGCGTCCTGCGCTACCTCGCCAAGCTCACCATCAACCCGGCCATCGCCTCCGGCACCGCCGACCACATCGGCTCGCTGGAGAGCGGCAAGCTCGCCGACATCGTGCTCTGGCCGATCAACTCCTTCGGCGCCAAGCCCAAGATGGTCATCAAGGGCGGCGTCATCAACTGGGCGCTGATGGGCGACCCGAACGCCTCGCTGCCCACCCCGCAGCCGGTCTACTACCGCCCGATGTACGGCGCGCTCGGCCGGGCCAAGCAGGCCACCCGGGTCTCCTTCATGTCGCAGGCCGCCATCGACCTCGGCGTCCCGGCTCAACTCGGCCTGGACAGCAGGGTCCTGCCCGTGCGGCGCTGCCGCTCGGTCGGCAAGCAGCACATGGTCCGCAACGACGCGCTGCCGAAGATCGCCGTCGACCCGGAGACCTACAAGGTCACCCTGGACGGCGAGCCGGCCACCATCGAGCCCGCCCGCGAACTCCCGCTCAACCACCTGTTCTACCTCGCGTGAGCGGCGCTTCGGGGCTCGGCTCTTCGGGGCCCGGTTCGTCGGGGTCCGGTTCGTCGGGGCCCGGCTCTCCCGGGCTCGGGGGAGGCCTCGACGCCCTGCTGGTCAGCCTCCAGCTGACCGACTCGGCCTTCCCCAGCGGCTTCTACACCCTCTCGCACGGCCTGGAGGGCTACGCCCAGGCCAAGGCCGTCACCGCGGACACCATGCCCGACCTGCTCACCGACCTGCTGCGCCACTCGGTCGGCCCCGGCGACGCCACCGCGCTCGCCCTCGCCCACGGCGCCGCCCGGGCCGGCGACTGGGGCCTGCTGGTCGAGGTGGACCAGCGGCTGCACGCCACCAAGCTCAACCGCGAGCTGCGCCTGGCCTCCACCCGGACCGGGCGCCAACTCCTCGACATCGCCCGGGAGTCGATCGGCGGCGAACCGCTGGACCGGTACGCCGAACTGGTCGCCGCCAAGCAGGCCCCCGGCTCCCAGCCGGTGGCCGCAGGAGTCGCCTACGCCTCCGCCGCCGTGCCCGTCGACCAGGCCGTCGCCGGCGACCTGTTCGCCTTCTGCACCAGCTTCGTCGGCGCCGCCCTGCGGCTGCGGCTGACCGACCACCGCAAGGCGCAGGTGGTGCTGCGGGCCGCGGCGCCGGTGATCGAGGAGACCGTACGGGCCGCCCTCACCCGGGAGTTGGACGACCTGGGCGGGTGCGTGCCGGTCGCCGACGCGATGTCCGGACGGCACGAACGGGCCGAGGCCCGGCTGTTCGCCAGCTGAACCGCGTCCGGGAGGTGCGGGCGGGCGCCGGAGTGTCGCAGCTCCCGCTCCTCCCGGACACAGAACCAACGTCACACCGCATCAGAAGGAGACAGCAATGACCGAGAACGTGCTCCGCGTGGGCATCGGCGGGCCGGTCGGCTCCGGCAAGACGGCGCTCATCGAGGCCCTCGTCCCGGTGCTGATCGCCAACGGCCACCGCCCGGCGGTCATCACCAACGACATCTACACCCAGGAGGACGCGCAGCACGTGCGTCGCACCCTGGCCGGCGTCCTCGACCCCGAGCGGGTCGTCGGCGTCGAGACCGGCGCCTGCCCGCACACCGCCGTCCGGGACGACCCGACGATGAACCTCGCGGCCGGCGCCGAGATGCTGGAGCGCTTCCCCGACGTCGACACCCTGCTGTTCGAGTCCGGCGGCGACAACCTCACGCTGACCTTCAGCCCCGTCCTGGTCGACCTCTTCCTCTTCGTCCTGGACACCGCCGAGGGTGAGAAGATGCCCCGCAAGCGCGGCCCGGGCATCACCGAGTCCGACCTGCTGGTCATCAACAAGATCGACATCGCCCAGTACGTCCGCGCGGACCTCGGCATCATGGAGTCCGACGCCCACCGCGTCCGCGAGGGCGGGCCGGTCGTGCTCACCAACTGCCTCACCGGGCACGGGCTGGACGAGATCGCCACCTTCCTGGAGACCTTCCGCAAGGTCCCGGCATGACCGTCACTGCGGCCGCGGGGGAAGCGGCTGCGGGGGAGGCCGCCGAGGCCGCCGTGCCCCGGCTCGATCCGCGGCACTACGAGCCGGCCCGCGTCCCGTACGCCGTCCGCCGGTACGCCGGGGCGCCCGACACCCTGGGTGTCGGGCGCCCCGGCAAGGTCGGCCTGCTGGAGCTGGCCTTCGAACGGATCGGCGAACGCACCGAACTCACCGGCCACTACCAGAAGTCGCCGCTGCAGATCATGCGCCCGCTCTACTTCGACCCGGCCCGCCCGGACCTCGCCGTCACCTTCCTGATGTCCACCGGCGGCGGCATCCTCCAGGCCGACCGGCTCCGCACCGACCTGCGCTGCGGCGCCGACACCGCGACCCACCTCACCACCCAGGCGGCCACCAAGGTCTACCGGATGGAGTTCGACTACGCGACGCAGCTGGTCAACCTGGACGCCGGCCCCCGCGCCTACGTCGAGTACCTGCCCGAGCCCGTCATCCCCTTCGTCGACTCCCGGCTCTACCAGCGCACCGTCCTCACCGTCGACCCCACCGCCACCGTGCTGGCCGGCGAGACCGTCCTCGCCGGCCGCCTCGCCCGGGGCGAGCGCAACGCCTACCAGGTGTTCGCCTCCGACCTCGAAGTGCGGCGCCCCGACGGTCAGTTGATCGCCGTCGACACCGTCCGGCTGGAGCCCCCGGAGGCCGGTGTGACCGGCCCGGCGGTCCTGGCCGGCCACGACGTCATGGCGAGCCTCTACGTCGTCACTCCGCTCGCCCCCGCCGCGCAGGTCGCCGACACCCTGCACGAGGCCCTGGCCGGCAGCGGCCTGCTCCACGGCGTCAGCGTCCTCCCGCACGACAGCGGCGCCTGGCTCCGCCTGCTCGGCTCCGACACCCGCGCCTGCGCCGCCGCCCAGCGCACCGCCTGGGACGCCGTGCGCCGGCTCCTCATCGGCGCCCCGGCCCCGGCCCTGCGCAAGACCTGACCCCGCTCCGCACCTCCCCGCACCTCCCCGCACCTCCCCGAAGCGCCCCGGCGCCTCGGGGAGGGGGCGCGAGGGGGCGAGGGCGGCCCCGGATGCAGCCGGACCGGCCTGGTCGCAGCATGGAACCGGAGGCTCTCATGCACCGACCCACGTTCGGACCTTCCCCGCCCGACCCCGTATCCGGCCCGGCAGCCGATCCCGCCCCGGCCCCCGCCCCGGCCCCCGCCCCCGGCCCCCGCCCCCGGTCCCGGTCCCGGTCCCGGTCCGGGGCCGGGACGCCAGGGCCGGGGCGGTCTGCGGTCCGGTTCGGTCTTCCTCTCGTTCGTCCCGTGGATCGTGTTCGACGTCATCGCCGGGCCGAGCACCTGGAAACTGGCGGCCCTGACGGCGCTGGTCGCCGCGCTCGTCGTCGCCCTGCCGGACGCGCGCCACCGTGCGCTCAAGGTGCTCACCATCGTCGGCGTGGTCTTCTTCGCCGTGCTCTGCGTACTGGGCCTGGTGCTCGACCGGCACAGCCTGGTCTGGCTGGAGACCTACGCGCAGGTGCTGTCCAGCGGCGTGCTCGCGGCGGTGGCCCTGGGATCGCTGGCGTTCACCCCGTTCACCGAGCAGTACGCCCGGGAGTCCACGCCGCCGGAGGTCTGGGGCACGCCGCGGTTCCGGCGCACCAACCGGTTGCTGACCGCGCTCTGGGGCACGGTCTTCCTGATCACGGCGCTCCTGGGGCTGGCGGCCCTGCACGTCGGCTCGGCGAAGGACTGGCTGACCTGGGTCATCCCGGTGATCCTGCTGGTGCTGGCGTTCCGGATCACCCGCTGGTACCCCGAGCACGTGCGCGAACAGGTCCGGCGCGGTCGGTGAGCAGCAGCACACCCGGGGGGCGTCCGGGCGCCGTGACGGCGGGATTCACCCGGTCGGGTGGATCCGGTGGGACCGCTCCCGGGCGGGCGAGGGCCGGCTGGATAGTGAGGAGGCAGTCGCATTCCTCGCTGTTCGCGTTCTCAACTCGCTTCAAGAGGAGGACACATGGTCGGTACGGCGCACCGGAGCACCGGTGTGGAGGGGGTGGAGGGCGGTGTCGGTCTGACGGCCCTCCTGGTCGCCGCGGCACGCGCGATCGAGACCCACCGGGACGACACCCTGGCGCAGGACGTCTACGCGGAACACTTCGTGCTCGCCGCGCCGGCGTCCGCGGGCTGGCCGGTCCGGATGCACCAGGTGCCGGACGGGGACGCGAACCCGCTGTGGGGGCGGTTCGCGCGCTACTTCGGCCTGCGGACGAGGGTCCTCGACGACTTCCTGCTCCGGTCGGTGCACTCGGGCGCCCGTCAAGTGGTCCTGCTCGGCGCCGGGTTGGACACGCGGGCGTTCCGGCTCGACTGGCCTCCCGGCTGCACGGTCTTCGAGGTCGACCGGGAGGGCGTACTGGCCTTCAAGCACGGGGTGCTCGGCGGGCTGTCGGCCTCCCCGAAGGCGGTGCGCGTCCCGGTCGCCGCCGACCTGTGCGCCGACTGGGCCGCAGCGCTGACCGAGGCCGGCTTCGACGCGGCCGTGCCGAGCGTCTGGCTGGCGGAGGGGCTGCTCTTCTACCTGCCCAACGGCGTGGAGACGCAACTCATCGACACGGTCGGCCGGTTGAGCGCGGGCGGCAGCGCCATGGCGTACGAGGTCAAGCTGGAGAAGAGCCTGTTGGACTACCGCGAGAGCCCGCTCTACACCTCGACGAAGCACCAGATCGGCATCGACCTGCTCGATCTGTTCGACGCAGAGCCGCGGCCCGACTCCGCGGGCGCCCTGGCCGGCAAGGGCTGGATCACCTCGGTCCACACCCCCTTCGACTTCACCCACCAGCACGGACGCGGCCCCCTGCCCGAGCCGAACGACGCGCTGGAGGGCAACCGCTGGGTGTTCGCGCACAAGCCCCGGGTGTAGGCCCTGTCCGGCCGAGGCACAGGGAGGGCGGAGCGCCTCGCTCAGCGGGCGCTCCGCTCCGGGACCAGGACGGGTTTGACCACCCGGCCCGCGTCGCAGTCGCGTTCGGCCTCGTTGACGGCGGCGAGCGGGTACCGGCGGATCAGCTGGTCGAAGGGGAACTTCCCGGCCTGCCACAGCCGGGTCAGCCGGGGGATCAGCAGCGCGGGCACCGCGTCCCCCTCGCAGATGTGGGAGATCCGCCGGCCCCGGTCCAGTGTCCCCGGATCGAGCGGCAGTGTGGTGCGGAGCCGGGCGACCAGCCCGAGGTGGCCGGTCGGGCGCAGGGCCCGGAGCGCCTCGTTGATCAGCGGGGCGGAGGCCGTGGTGTCCAGTGCGTATTGGGTGCCGCCGTCGGTCAGCCGCTGGATCCGCTCGGCCAGTCCGGGCCGGGGGACAGGGTCGGGCCCGGAGGCCTGGTCGGCTGGTCCGGCGCGCAGCGGGATCGCGCCGAACCGCTCGGCGAGGTCGAGCCGTTCGGGGTACCGGTCGACGGCCACGGTCACCGCCCCGGCGGCCGTGGCCGCCATCACCGCGGCCAGGCCCACCGCCCCCGCGCCGAGGACCACGACGGTGTCGCCGGGGCCGGCGCCGAAGGAGTTGAACACCGCCCCGGCACCGGTCAGGAAGCCGCAGCCGAGGGGCCCGAGCAGGTCGAGGGGCAGCGAGCGGTCGACCCGGACGGCGTTGCGCGCCGGAACCATCGCGTACTCGGCGAACGAGGACTGGCCGAACCACCGGGGGGCCAGTTCGCCCCCGGCCGCGTCGGTGAACCGCGCCGCGTCCTCCTTGCGCCCGCCGAAGAGGTTGAGCGCGGCGAAGGAGTCGCAGTAGGCGGGGGCCGCACCCAGGCAGTTCCGGCAGTGTCCGCAGGAGTCGAAGCTCAGCACGACGTGGTCGCCGACGCTCAGGCCGGTGTGCGGGCCGCCGGTCTCCACCACGACCCCGGCCCCCTCGTGCCCGAGCACCGCCGGCAGCGGCGAGCGGCCCGCCGAACGCCGGACCGCGAGGTCGGTGCGGCACATCCCGCAGCCCGCGATCCGCACCAGGACCTCGCCGTCGGCCGGCCCCCCGTTCAGGACCACCTCCTCGACGGCGAACCCGCCCTCGTACGAGCGCAGTACCGCGGCGTCGAACCTCATCGTCACCGTCACGCCTCCTCCGGATCGTCAAGCCCCCTCCGGCCGGTGCACGACGAACGGCCTGAGGTTCCCGTAGAGCCCCCACGGGCCGCCCGCGACGCCGACACCGCTCTCCTTGATGCCCGCGAAGGGCTGGGCGAGGGACAGTTCGGCGTGGTGGTTGATCCACGCCGTCCCGCACTCCAGCCGGTCGGCCACCGCCTCGGCCCGGTCGAGGTCCGTCCCCCACACCGAGCCGCCCAGTCCGAATCCGGTGTCGTTGGCCGCCTCGACGGCCTCGTCGACGCTCCGGTACGGCAGCACCGGCAGGACCGGGCCGAACTGCTCCTCCGTCACCACCGGACTGTCGGCGGGGACGTCGGCCAGGATCGTCGGGGCGAAGAAGTAGCCCGGCCGGTCCAGTCGGTGGCCACCGGCCACGGCCCGGGCGCCGCCTGCCAGGGCCCGGGCCGTGTAGTGCTCGACCCTGGCCAGTTGGGGGGCGTTGTTGACCGGCCCCAGCCGGGTGCCCGGGTCGAGTCCGGCGCCGACGACGACGCTCTTCGCCCGCTCCGCGAGGGCCTCGACCACCTGGGAGTGGAGCCGGGCCGGGGCGTAGACGCGCTTGACCGCCATGCAGACCTGCCCGCAGTTGCGGAACGCCGCCCAGAACAGCCGGTCCGCGATCCGGTCCACGTCCACGTCGTCCAGCAGGACGGCGGCGTCGTTGCCGCCCAGCTCCAGGGTGACCCGGGCGAGCGAGGCGGCCGCGCCCGCCGCGACGGCCCGACCGGTGGGGACCGAGCCGGTGAAGGTCACGTGGCGGATCCCCGGGTGGGAGGCGAGCCGGGCGCCGAGGGGTTCGCGGCCGGTGACGATCGTCAGGACGCCCTCGGGGAGGGCGGTGGCGAGGACGGACCCCAGCAGCCGGGTGGCGAGGGGGGTGAACGGGGAGGGCTTGAGCACCATCGTGTTGCCTGCGGCGAGCGCGGGCGCGAACTTCGCCGCCGCGAGCTGGAGCGGGAAGTTCCACGGGACGATCGCGGCGACCGGCCCCAGCGGCCGCCAGCGGATCTCGCTGCGCACCGGGCGGCCGTCCGGGATCGGCTGGGGCGTGGGGGCCAGGTCGGCGAAGTAGCGCAGGCGGGCCGCCGTCCGGGCGACCTCGGCGGCCGACTCGGCCAGGGGTTTGCCCTGTTCCCGGGTGAGCAGCGGGGCGAGGTCGGCTCCGGCCGCCTCCACGGCGTCGGCTGCCGCGCGCAACGCGGCGGCGCGGGCGGCGGGGTCGGCCCGCCAGCCGCGCCAGGCCTCGTGGGCCCGGCCGACGACGGCGTCCAGCATGTCCGGCTGCTGGTCGGGGGCCTCGGCGAAGGCCTCGCCCGTCGCCGGGTCGACGACGGCGAAGCGCCCGCCGTCGGGCCCGGGCGGGCGGCCGGGCCGGCTCGTCGGCATGCCGGCGGTCAACTCGCGGCGGCGACGACGGCCGCGTGCTCCCGGGCGTGCCGGTCCATCTCCGCCCGGAAGTCGGCCACCAGCTGCGGCCGGATCCTTCCGGCGGTGCGGTCGCCGCCCTCGCAGACGGCCCCGCGCACCCCCACGATGTCGGTGCCGATGCGGGTCAGCGTGCCGAGGTCCGCCGCCTTGACGCTGCCCGCGAGCGCGGCGAGCAGGTCGGCTTCGTGGGCCAGCCGGACGAACTCCGCGCAGACCTCGGGCGGAACGTGGTCGAACAGCCTGGTCCCGTCCTTGATCGCGGTGTCGAGCATGGCCGCGTCGGAGCCGGAGCGGCGGGCGATGTCGGGCAGCGCGAGCGGGTTGACGCAGCCGATCCGGTGGGCGTCGGCGTAGCCCGAGGCGACGACGAACGCGTCCGGCCGGTAGTCCTTCACGGCCCGGACGACTCCTCGCATGACGTCGACGGCCTGTTCGGGCGTCGTGCACCCGTAGAGGCCGACCTTGATGTACGTGGCGCCGGAGACGGCCGCACCGAGCGCGGCCTGGGCCACCGTGCCGGGCTTGTACGGGACGTCCCCCACGGTGGCGGACAACGGCTTGTCCGCCGGGACGGCGTCGCGGATCTCCCGGATGACCCACGGGAAGTTCGCGCCGAGCGAGCCCTCGTCCGGCTTCTTGACGTCGACGATGTCGAGGTGCTCCGCCGCCTTCGCACAGTCGAGGGCCTCCTCGACACTGTCCGGGGAGATGAGCAGCAACAACGTGGGCTCCTTCCACCGCAGGTCCACCGGCCGGGGCCGGTGTGCGGGGTCGTCTGGATCACGTGCGATCCGCTCATCATTCCTTCGGCCCGCGACCCCCGGTAGGGCGCGCGGAGCCCGAACGGGTCACTCCCGTGGCGCGGCCACCCATCGGCGCGCCGGACACTCCAGTTCGAACCCGTCGCACGCGAGTGCGGCCGGGTCGCCGGGTCGGGATTCCCGCTCCCGGCCGCCGGGACGGCCGTTCAGGCCTCAGGCCCACCGCTCCACGAAGCGGCGCTGCCAGGGCGTCTCCACCGCGTGCTGGTCGTAGTGCTCCCGGACGTACGCGACGGCCTCGGCGGCCGGGACGCCGTCCAGGATCGCGACGCAGGCGAGGGCGGTGCCGGTGCGGCCGTGGCCGCCGACGCAGGCGAGTTCGACGCGTTCGGTCGCCGACCGCCGCCAGACCTCGCGGAAGGCGTCGGCCGCGTCCGCCCGGTCGGCGGGGAGCCGGAAGTCGGGCCAGCGCACCCAACGGCCCTGCCACGGGAGCGGCTTGGGCGGGCGGCCCAGCAGGTAGAGCCCGAAGGAGGGGTGCGGGCCGGGCGGCAGCGGGCGGCTGAGGCCGCGCCCTCGCAGCAGCCGGCCGGAGGGCAGACGCAGCACGCCGGGGGCGGCCGGGTCCCAGGGCGTGGTCGGCCCGGTCGGCCCGGGGGTCTTGGGGGTCTCGGTCATCTCGTGGTTCTCCTCAGGACGCGACGTGCAGGGCCGGGGTGCCCGGCATCCCGGCCCGGTGGGCCAGGGCCGCCGCCTCGCCGCGCGAGGAGACGCCGAGCTTGGCCAGGATGTTGGCGACGTGGAACTTCACCGTCGACTCGCTGATGTGCAGCGCCACGGCGATGTCCCGGTTGCGCCGGCCCTGGGCCAGCTGGTCGAGCACCTCCAACTCGCGCGGCTGGAGGCCGTCCAACGGGTCGGTGACGCGCGGGTGTTCGGGCAGGCCGAGCGGCAGGTCGACGCTCACCGTGGTGCCCCAGCCGGGGACGGCCTCGATGGCGCAGCGCCCGCCGAGGGCGGCGATCCGGTCGGCGGTGCGGTGGACGGCCAGCGCGTCGGCGGCCAGCAGGCCGGGGCCGTCGTCCCGCACCACCGCCCGCAGCGTGTCACCGGCGAACCGCCAGCTCACGTGCAGCCTGGTCACGGCGTCCTGCTCCAGCATCACGAGGACGGCCGCCCGGACGGCGTCCCGGGCGGCGTGCGCGGTGTCCGCCGGCACGGACCGGCCGGCCTCCGCCGGCGGTGCCACGTCCAGCCGCACCCGGGTGTGCCGCAGCAGCGGGCGCAACTGCTGGTCGAGCCGGGCGAACGCGGCGTCGGCGGGCTCCTCGCTGAGCGCCCGGTCCAGGTCGGCGCCCCGGCGCAGGTCGAGCAGCGCCGTCACGGCCAGTTCGGTGGCGGCGCGGCGCGCGGTGGCGTCGTCCAGTGCGGCGGAGCGCAGCGGCGCGAGGATCGCGGTGAGCGCGGCGCCGTGGGAGCCGGTGAACTCGGCGATCGCCCGGGCCCGGGCGTTGGCAGAGGCCCGGGAGGCCGCCGCGTGGGTGGGGCCGGCGTCGGTGGCGCGGTGGTGCGAGTGGGTGGTGACCAAGTCCCACAGCTGCTGGAGGACGGCGAGCGCCCCGGCCGCCACCGGGTCGGCGCCGCCGTCCCGGACCAGCACCAGCACCGCGGTGGTGGCGTCCGACGCCGACGCCGTGACCACCACGACGGACCTCGCCCGCCCGGCCAGCTGCGCCTCGCCCTGCCAGGCCCGGCCGTCGGCCGTCGCCGAGGTGGTCGTCTCGGCCAGCTTGGCGAGCTCCAGGCCGCTGACGGCGGCGGTCAGCTCGGGCGGGCCGAAGGCGAGCGTGGGGGAGTAGGTGCAGATGCCGCTGAGCTGGGCGATCGCGACGTGCGGGACGAGGGTGGCGACCACCTCGGAGAGCCGGTCCATGAGGTGCGGCCGGGGCGTGCGCAGCACCTCGACGGCGTGCGCCAGCGCCTCTTCGGGGCGGCCCCAGTGCTGCCGCCACCTCTCGTCCACGCTGTTCCCGTCCCTGCCGTTCCCGTCCCTGCTGTCCACGTCCCCGCCGTCCACGTCCTCGCCCGTCTCGTTGCGCACGCCCTTGTCAACGCCTGTCAACGCCGATGCCGTCGCCCGTGCCGGCCAGCCTAGCCCGGGGGCCAGGGTGGTGGCCTGGCCGTTCGGACAGGTGGAACCATCCGAAAGGCGGGCCTGGCGACCGCCCCGGACGATCCAGGATGGAGCCGTCGGAAGAAACAACTCACCGAACCCGCAAGGACATTCCATGACCAAGGCGATCGCCTTCTCCGAGTACGGCGGCGTGGACGTGCTGCGCCCGACCGACGTCGAGCTGCCCGCCCCGGGCCCCGGCCAGGTGCGGGTCGCGGTCCGCACGGTGGGCGTCAACCCGCTGGACCACAAGGTGCGCAGCGGCTCGATGGTGGCGGCCTTCCCGGTCTCCTTCCCGCACGTCGGCGGCTACGAGCTGGCCGGTGCGGTGGAGGCCGTCGGCCCGGACGTGACCGCGTGGGCGCCCGGCGACGAGGTGTTCGGCGCCGTCATGGGCGGCGCGTACGCCGAGCAGGCGCTCGTCGACGCCGACCTGCTGGCCCGCAAGCCCGCCTCGCTGAGCTGGGAGGAGGCTGCGGCGATCCCGGTGGCGGCCGAGACCGCCGAGCGGGTGCTCGGCGTCCTGGGCGTGCGGGCCGGCGAGACGCTGCTGGTGCACGGCGCGGCCGGCGGGGTCGGCACCCTGCTGCTGCAACTGGCCCGGGCGCGCGGGATCACCGTGGTCGGTACCGCAGGCGAGGCCAACCACGCCTACCTGCGCGAGCTGGGCGCGATCCCGGTGGCCTACGGCGACGGCCTGGCGGAGCGGGTGCGGGCCGCCGCCCCGGGCGGGGTGGACCGGGCGCTGGACGCGGCGGGCAAGGGCGGGGTGCTGCCGCTCTCCATCGAGCTGACCGGCTCCGCGGACCGGGTGGTGACGATCGTCGACTTCGCGGGCTCCGCCGAGTACGGCGTCCGCTTCAGCGGTGGGGCGGAGGGCGTCGAGTCCTACCACCAGCGCGCCTATGCCGCCGTGCTGGCGCTGCACGAGGCGGGCACCCTGCGGCTGCCGCTGCACCAGGTGCTGCCGCTGGCGGAGGCGGCCGAGGCGCACCGGCTCAGCGAGCACGGGCACCTGCGCGGCAAGATCGTGCTCACGGTCTGAGGCCATGGGCGCCGGGGGCGCCGGAGGTCGTCGATGTTCGGCGACCGGCCCGGTGCATTGATCAACTGGTCGATGCACCGGGCTTCCTGACGTGGAATCGGTAGAGTCCGGTGGCATGGTGACTGAGAACACATCAGGGGTGTCGGCGGGCCGCCTGGCCGGGCGGTCCTGCGTGGTGACGGGCGCGGCCAACGGCATCGGCCGGGCCGTCGCCGAACGCTTCGTGCGCGAGGGCGCGTCGGTGGTCGGCACCGACATCGACGCCGAGGGCCTGCGCCGGCTGGCCGACCGGTTCCCGCACGCCGTCAGCACGGTGGTCGGCGACGTGGCCAGCGACGAGGACGCCCGCCGGATGGTCGACGCCGCCGTCGAACGGTACGGCCGCCTCGACGTCCTGGTGGCCAACGCCGGGGTGATCCCGCTCATGGAGGTCACCGAGGCCACCGCCGAGGAGTGGGACCAGGTCATGGCCGTCGACGGCCGCGGCATGTTCCTCACCTGCAAGTACGGCATCCAGGCGATGGCCGCCCAGGAACGGCCCGGTGGGGCGATCGTCTGCGTCTCCTCCATCTCCGGCGAGGCCGGCCAGCGCGGCCAGGCGGTCTACGGGCCCGCCAAGTTCGTCGCCTCCGGCCTCACCCGGCACCTCGCCGTCGAATGGGCCGACCGCGGCATCCGGATCAACGCCGTCGCCCCCGGCACCATCGCCACCGACCGCGTCGCCCGCCTGTACGACGAGCCCGGCGGGACGGAGTACCTCGCCGCGATCGAGAAGCGCCACCCCATGGGCCGCCTCGGGGCCCCGGCGGAGGTTGCGGCGGCCGTCCTGTTCCTCGCCTCCGACGACGCCTCCTTCATCACCGGCGCGGTGCTGCCCGTCGACGGCGGCTACCTCGCGCAGTAGCCGTCAGCCCTCGGTGTGCTCGACGCCACCGGCGGTCGCGGCGGCCCCGGCGGTCTCGATGGTCCCGGCGGCCCCGACGGTCTTGATGGTCCCGACGGTCTCGACCAGGGCGGACACCCCGTCCGGGCCGTGACCGGCCGCGACCGCCCGCCGGGTGACGGCCAGTGCCGCGTCCAGCACGGCGGTGTCCAGGCCGCGCGCCCGGGCGGTGTGGGCGACGTGCGCCAGACCGGCCTCCGCCGAGGCCACGCTGCTGCGGTCGCCCGGGTGGCTGCCCTGGTCCGCCCGTTGCGCGAACTCGTCGATCAGCGCCGGCAGCAGCCGGGGCAGGCCCTGCGCGTACAGGGCGAGTTCGGCGCCGCTGATGCCCTCGGCGCGGGCCAGCGCCAGCGCGTGCAGGTAGCCGTGCACGGTGGTCCAGAACAGGTCCAGCAGCGCCGCGTCGAACGCCGCCGCCCGGCCCGGATCCCCGCTGTCGAGCAGCCGGACGCCCCCGCCGAGGGTGCGCAGGGCCGCCTCGTGCGCGGCGAAGGCCCCGGCGTCGCCGCTCAGCAGCACGGCGCCCTCGGGCCGCCCGATGGTCGGGGTGGGGGTGAGGATCGCGGCGTTGAGCAGCCGGAAGCCGCCGGCCCCGGCCCGGGCGGCGTTCGCGCGGGCGTCGTCCGGCGTGACGGAGGTGGCGTTCACCAGCGTGCGGCCGCGCAGCGCGGCCCCGGCGGAGTCCAGGACGGCCCGGACGGCGGCCTGGTCCCGGACGCAGAGCAGGGCGAGCGGTCCGGCGGCGACGGCCTCGGCCGCCGTCGCGGCGGACCGCGCCCCGAGCGCCCGGAGTTCGGTGTCCCGCCCGGGCGTGCGGTTCCACACCGTCACCGGATGCCCGGCGGCCAGCAGGGCCCGGGCCAGCGCCCGGCCCATCGGGCCCAGGCCGAGGACGGCAACTGCGGTGGGGGAGAGAGGGGTTGCGGAAGATCGTTCGGTCGGCATGGCGGCTACGCTAGACCTTCACGTCGACGTCAGAGTCAACGGCGGAGTCGACGTCAGAGCCGGCGTCGGAGCCGACGTCGGCGTCAACGGCGGAGTCAACGGCGGAGTCGGACGAACGAAGGACGGCACGGCATGCGGATCGGAGAACTCGCCCGGCGCACCGGCGTCAGCCCCCGCGCCCTGCGCTACTACGAGGAACAGGGCCTGCTCGCCCCCGCCCGCCGCCCCAGCGGCTACCGCGAGTACGGCGAACCCGACATCGACACCGTCCACGGCATCCGCACCCTCCTCGCCGCCGGCCTCGGCAGCGCCGCCATCGCCCGGATCCTCCCCGGCCTCCCCCGCCCCGGCGCGCGCCGCCCCGGCCCCACCTGCCCCGAGCTCCTCACCGGCCTCGCCCGCGAGCGCGCCCGCATCACCCGCCAGATCGACGAACTCACCGCCGCGCGAGGGCTGTTGGACGCGATCATGGGGGCCGACGCGCCGAGCGACCTCATCCGCGCACCCCGCCCGGACCAGGATTCCGCCCGCCGCCCTCCCCGCCGGGCCTGAGCCCTGTCGTCCCGTGGCGTGCGCCCGCCGGGCCCGGGCCGCGCAGCCGGGAGAAACCCGATCGCGCGGCACGCCGCCCTGTGCTGGAGTGGGCGGATGGATCATGAGGACACACTCGCCCTGTTCGACCGCCGACTGAGGCGCGAAGCGAAGCCCGACGGCCCCGGCACCCGGATCGAGCGGGACGGCGACGTCATCCGGCAGGTCGGCGCCGCCCACGACTGGAACGGCGTCCTGTGGTCGGACCTCGACGAGGCCACGGCGGATCGGGCGATCGCCGCGCAGGTGCGGTACTTCACCGCACTGGGCCGCGAGTTCGAATGGAAGACCTACGCCCACGACCGGCCCGGTGACCTCGGGGAACGGCTGCGGGCGGCCGGGTTCACGGCCGAGCCGCAGGAGGCGGTGATGGTGGCCCGGATCGAGGACCTCGCCACCGACACCGCCCTGCCCGAGGGCGTCCACCTGCGTTCGGTGACCGACCGGGCCGGGGTGGACCTCGTGGCGGACGTCCACGAGCAGGCCTTCGGCACCAGCGGCGCCCGCCTGCGGCAGCGGATGCTCGACCAGCTGGCCCGGAGCCCGGAGACCGTCAGCCTGGTCGTGGCGATGGCCGGCGAGCGCCCGGTGTGCGCGGCGCGGATGGAACTGAACCCGGGCACCGAGTTCGCGGGCCTGTGGGGCGGCGGCACCGTCGCCGACTGGCGGGGGCGGGGCATCTACCGGGCCATGGTCGCCCACCGGGCCCGCATCGCCGCCGACCTCGGGTACCGCTACCTCCAGGTCGACGCGAGCGACCAGAGCCGCCCCATCCTGCAACGGCTCGGATTCGCGATCCTGACCACGTCGACCCCGTACGTCCACCAGCCGCCCGCCTCCTCGGACGCCGGCCAGGGGAGCCAGGGGAGCCAGGGGAGCCAGGAGAGCCAGGGGAGCTAGGGAAGCCGGGGGGCTAGGGAAGCCGGGGGAGCTGGGGGAGCCGCTCGACGATGACCATCGCCGCGTCGTCGTCCAGCCGGCCGCCGACGTGGGCGAGCAGATCGCGGCGCAGGTGCTGGAGCAGGGCGGTCGGACGTTCGTCCTGCCAGGCGGTGACGCGGTCGGTGAGCGGGTAGAAGCGCCGGTCGGCGTCGCGGGCCTCGATCACGCCGTCGGTGTAGATCAGCAGCCGGTCGCCGGGCTGGAACGGGAAGGTCTCCACCTCGTAGCGGACCGGGGCGAGCTCGCCCAGGCCCAGCGGCGGCGCCGGGCGGCGGGCGGCCAGCGTGATGATGCCGTCGGGGCGCAGCAGCAGCGGGGGCGGGTGGCCGCAGTCGATCAGCCGGACCGCCGTGCCGTCGTCGGGGATGTCGAGCAGGACGGCGGTGATGAAGGACTCGCCGCTGTCCTCCGGCGGGGCCGCCTCGTCCGGGTCCTCGCCGCTCAGGCGGCGCCGGCGGGCCTGTTCGCCGAGCTGGGCGAGGTCCCAGCAGACGCTGCCGTCGAGGTAGGCGGCGAGCCCGGGCAGGTCGGCGTGCAGGTGGGCGGCGGCGCGGAAGGCGCCGAGCAGCAGGGCCGCGTCGCCGAGCGAGGACAGGCCCTTGCCGCGGACGTCGCCGACCAGCAGCCGGGTGCCGGTGGCGGTGCGGGCGGCCGCGTACAGGTCGCCGCCGACCTGCGCCTCGGCCTCGGCGGCCAGGTAGACGGAGGCCAGGTGCAGCGGCCCGATCCGGTCCGGCAGCGGGCGCAGCAGGACCCGCTGGGCGGCCTCGGACACCGAGCGGACCTGGGCCAGCTCGCGCTCGTACCGTTCTCGCAGTGCCCGCAGTCCGATGATCAGGGCGGAGACGACGAGCTGCGCGCCCAACTGGGTCTCGATGTTGGCGCTGGTGAGGCCGTCCCGGAGGATGCCGATGACGGTGAGCGCGGCGAGGGCCAGCAGGGCGACTCCGGCGGTGGCCCGGGCGCCGGCGTAGGAGGCGGTGAGCGCGGGGGCGACGATCAGCAGCGGGCCGAGGTGGATCTGTGCGGGGGAGAGGATGTCGACGACGGTGATCACGACGATCAGCGCGAGCGACAGCGCCGTCAGCGCGCGACGGTCGGGCCGCCGGGGGTGGCGGCGGTCGCGCGGGCGGTCGCGGGGCTGCGGGTCACGGGGACGCTGCCGGAGTGGCACCTTTCCTCTGTACACCGTCGGGGCGGTGCGGCGCACCCCGGGCGCTCCTCGGGTGCACCCCGGAGGCCCTCGGGCGCACTCCGTACAGGGCTCTCAGTACGGGGGGTCTCGGTGCAGGGGGGCTCAGTGCAGGGGGTCTCAGCCCTCTTCGCCGTAGCGGGCCAGGTAGGCGGCGAAGCGGGCGACGTCCTCGTCGGACCAGTCGGTGAAGCGGGCGGTGAAGGCCAGCCGGCGCTGCTCGTTGGCGTCCTGCAGCAGGGCGAGCCCGGCCTCGGTGGCGCGCAGGATCTGGCCGCGCTGGTCGTCCGGGTCGGCCTCGCGCCGCAGCAGGCCGAGCTTCTCCAGGGCGGTGACCTGGCGGCTGACGGTGGACTTGTCGAGCATGAAGTGGGCGGCCACGTCGGCGGCCCGGCAGCCGCCGCGCTCGGTGATCAGGTCGAGGATGCTGTAGGTGACCAGGGAGAGGTCGGGGTGCAGCTGGGAGGCCTTGTGCCGGGCGCGCCGGGCGAAGGCGGTCAGCTCGCGCTGGATGGCGTCGATGGACGACTGGCGGCCGGGCACGGGCGTTCCTACCTCCTCGATATTTGTTGCACTATACAACGGAATCCCCCGGGTCCGCGCGCCGCTCCGGGCCTCCCTGCCCCTGAGTGGCCTGCCAGGCGCGGGCGGCGGCAATCCGGCGGGTCGCACTCGGGTGAGTGGCGAACAGTAGCTCAAGCGCCCTCGGCGGGTCGACATCGGAGACGTTCGCCAACGCCAGTCTGCGTTGCATCGCGACGAACTGCTCGGCGTCCGACGTCAGTTCGAGTGCGTGCCGGTCCGCCCTGGCCTCGATCCGGCGGCTCACCGCGCACTGGGCCGGCCCCGACAGCGCCCCCAGCAGCGCCGCGCACGCCGCCAGCAGCGGCAGCGCCCGCGGATCGGCCGCATCCGCCGCCCCCGCCGCCGACAGCAGCGGCTGCCAGGCGCCCAGCACCCCCAGCACGGCCACCGCCACGGCCGCGCCCACCGCGCCCAGCAAGGTGCCGAACGGCACGTCCCGGTGCTTCACGTGGCCCAGCTCGTGCGCCACCACCAGTTCCACCTCGCGCGGCGTGGCCGTCGACAGCAGCGTGTCGTACGCGACGATCCGGCGGGTCGCGCCCAGCCCCGACACGTACGCGTTGAGCGCGGTGGTCCGCCGCGAGGCGTCCGCCACCAGGACGTCCCGCACCCGTACGCCGTCCCGCTCGGCCAGCGCCAGCAGGGCGCTGCGCAGCGGGCCCGGCGGCATCGGAGTGAAGCGGTTGAACACCGGCTCGATCAGCAGCGGGTGCAGGAAGGACAGCGCCGCCGTCAGTACCGCCGCCGCGCCCGCCGCCGGCAGCCACCAGTGCCGCGGCGACCAGGCGGTCAGCGCGAACAGCCCGAGCGCGAGCGGAAGGACCAGCACGAGGGCCAGCCCCAGGCCACGCAGCGCGTCCACCGCCCAGCCGGCCCAGCCCTGCGTCACCAGCCCGTACCGGGCCCGGACCGCCCGCAGCCGGGCGCCGAACGGCAGCTGCAACGCCTGGCCGAGCACCACCAGGGCCGCCGCGCCCGCCAGCACCCCGGCCGTCCGGGAGCCGCCGAACCAGCCGCCGACGGCCGAGACCAGGCCGGCGCCGGCCGGGGTCAGGCCGAGCAACAGGGTGAGCGCCAGGCCCGCCAGCCGCCCGCCCAGCGCCCAGGGCAGCTGGGCGCGGCGCAGCGCGCGGCCACGGGCGCGCTCGGCGGGGGTGAAGTCGACTGGTGGGCGGCCGGCGGGGGCGGAGGCGGTGGTCTCGGTGTCGTCCATGGGGTGGGTGCGGCTCCGGGCTCTGGCGGACGGGGGCGGGTGGGGCGGTTCAGCATCTCCTACCGCGCCGGGGCGGCGCTCAGTCCTCGGCGTCCGGTGCTCCAGCCGTTGGTGTTCGGCCCGCCGTTGGTGTTCGGCCCGCCGGTGCTGTGCTCGGAATCCGGTGTCGTGCTCGGAATGGAGCCGGTGTTGTGCTCGGAATGTTGCGGAACCGAGGCGGATGGGTGCGGAAGCCGTGCCGTAGGCTGACCGCTTCTGGATCGACCCGGGGGGAACCACTCATGCGCCGTGCCGCGGCCGCCGTCGCGCTGTTCGTCGGCCTGACCGCCATAGCCGCCTGCGGGCCCGACGACCCCGCCCCGGCGCCGGCCGCCGCGCCCGGCTCGACCGCGGCCGCCTCGGGCGGGGCGGCGGGCACGCCCACCAGCCCGGGCGCGACGCCCTCCGGAACCGCCGCCGGGAAGAACGCCGCGCCCCGGCCCGACGGCAGCATCACCGTCGCGTTCGCCGGAGACGTCCACTTCGAGGGCCGCACCGAGGCCCGGCTCGCCGTCCAGCCGCCCGAGCAGGCCCTCGGCCCGCTCTCCCGGACGCTCGCCGACGCCGACCTGTCCGTCCTCAACCTGGAGACGGCGATCACCGGGCGCGGCGCCCCCGAGCCGAAGACCTACACCTTCCGCACCTCGCCCAAGGCGCTCTCGGCGCTCAAGGACTCCGGCGTCGACGTCGTCTCCATGGCCAACAACCACGCCGTCGACTTCGGCGCCGACGGCCTCACCGACACCCTCGCCGCCAAGGACTCCTCGCCGATCCCGGTCGTCGGCGTCGGCCGCAACGCCAAGGAGGCGTACGCCCCGTACGTCACCACCGTGCGCGGTGTGAAGGTCGCCGTCGTCGCCGCCAGCCAGGTCGAGGACCTCACCAACCAGAAGTGGCGGGCCGGCGCCAACAAGCCGGGCATCGCCTCCGCGCTGGACGTCCCCGAGCTGGTCAAGGCGGTCGAGGCGGCCAAGCAGCAGGCACCCGTCGTCCTCGTCTACCTGCACTGGGGAGACGAGGGCAAGGCCTGCCCCACCGGCCCGCAGACCGCCATCGCCAAGAAGCTCGCCACCGCCGGCGCCACCGCCGTGGTCGGCACCCACGCCCACACCATGGTCGGCTCGGGCATGCTCGGCAACACGTACATCGGCTACGGCTTCGGCAACTTCCTCTGGTACGGCACCTCCAACTACGCCTTCTCCAACGAGACCGGCGTCACCACCCTCACCCTCACCCGCGACGGCAAGGTCACCGGCGAGGCCTTCGCCCCGGCGACCATCGACGACAAGGGCGTCCCCGTCCCGGTCGCCGGCGCCACCGCCGAGGCGGCCCGCAAGCGCCGCGACGCCCTCCGGGGCTGCACCGGCCTCGCCCCGGCCCCGGCGGCTCCGTCGGCTCCGGCGACCGGCGCGACGGGCTGAGTCGTTTCCGGGGGCCCGTGGCCCTCTCGTGAGCGACCGGGAGCCGCCCTCAGCTCCCGGTCGCCGTCCGACAGTTCGCCGCCCTCCAGCCGCTGCGGCACCGTGGCCGTGGGAGGTTCGGTCCACCATCTCGGCGAGACGAAACGTCTCGTACCGGCGCGCCCGGAAGCGGCGGCGATCGGGCCGGAGTCGAGGGAGCGGCGGTGAGTTGACGACTGCACAGGGCATCGGCGCAGCCGAACATATGTGTTAGGTTAGGCTTACCTAATATTGCTGGTCGGAGGGGATGTCCGTGCAAAAGTCCGAATTCGCCGGTGCCGTCGCGATGGTCACCGGGGCCGGGCAGGGCATCGGTGCGGCCGTGGCCCGGGCGCTCGTCGCCGAGGGGGCCGTCGTCGCCGCGGTGGACCGCAACCCCGGCCCGCTCGCCGCCCTCGCGGCGGAGTCGCCCGCCGTGCACCCGTACGTCCTGGACGTCGCCGACGGCCGGGCGGTGGACGACACGGTCGACCTGATCGAGCGTCAACTCGGGCCGATCGCCGCACTGGTGAACGTCGCCGGGATCCTGCGCACCGCACCCGTCGTCGAACTCACCGACCAGGACTGGGCGGAGACCTTCGCGGTCAACACCACCGGCGTCTTCCACACCGGCCGCGCGGTCGGCCGCCGGATGGCCGACCGCGGCCGCGGCGCCGTGGTCACCGTCGGCTCCAACGCCGCCGGGGTGCCGCGCGCCGGCATGGCCGCGTACGCGGCGTCCAAGGCGGCGGCCACCATGTTCACCCGCTGCCTCGGGCTGGAACTCGCCCGCTCCGGCGTGCGGTGCAACATCGTCTCGCCCGGCTCGACCGACACCGGGATGCAGCGCGCGCTCTGGGGCGAGGACGCCGAGGCCGCCGAACAGCGGGTCATCGACGGCGACTTGGGCGCCTGGCGGGTCGGCATCCCGCTCGGGCGGATCGCCGCACCCGCCGACATCGCCGAGGCGGTGGTCTTCCTGGCCTCCGACCGGGCCCGGCACATCACCATGCACGACCTCTACGTCGACGGCGGCGCGACCCTGCGCGCCTGACCGCCCTGACCGCCCTCGCCGTCCCCCCGCCTTCCCCTCCGCTCCCCTCCGCGCCCCGGGCAACCCCCGGGCGCCGGCCATGCCCTGACCTCCCTCCCTGACCTCCCTCCCCGACCCTCTTCCCTGACGCGCAGACCGTCCAGACCGTCCCAGACTGGAGACTTCACGGTGACCACGGTGCACCACGCCCCCGCCGGGGGTGTCGCCGAGCACGCCGCTCCCGCCCCCGCCGCCGCCCCGGCCCCCGCCGGGCCCGCCGACGCTTCCGCCCCGGGCCCCGACCACGCCGTCATCGGCGCGGCCAGCGGCCTGCTCGGCCAGTACCGGGCCGCGGCCGACGAGGCGTTCTTCGCCTCGCCGACCCGCACCCTGCTCACCGCCGGGGTGCACGCCCGCGTCCCGCAGGACGAGCGCCCGCTGCCCGTCCGGGTCGCCGCGACGCTGGCCGAGGCCCGTCGCGCCGGGGTCGAACGGCCGCTGGTGGTCGGCGCGGTGGCGTTCGACCACGACAGCCGGGTCGAACTCGCCGTCCCCGAGAGAGTCCGCAGAGCCGGGGCGCTGCGCGACGACCCGCTGATCGCGCTGCCCGCGCCGCCGGCCGAGCCGGTCGACTGGCAGGTGCGCCCGATCCCCGAGCCGGCCGCGTACGGCGCGGGCGTCGCGGCGGCCGTCGAGCGGCTGCGCGGCGGCGAGTTGAGCAAGGTCGTGCTGGCCCGCACGTTGGAGCTGAGCGCCGACCGCCCGTTGGACCTGCCCGCGATCCTCCAGCGGCTGGGCCGCCGCGACCCGGGCGGCTACACCTTCGCCGTCCCCGCCGGCGGCGGGCGGACGCTGATCGGCGCCAGCCCCGAACTCCTGGTCTCCCGGCGCGGAACGGCCGTCCTGGCCAACCCGCTGGCCGGCTCGGTGCCGCGCAGCGCCGACCTCGGCGAGGACGTCCGGCGCGCCGCCGCGCTGCTGGAATCGCCCAAGGACCTGCACGAGCACGCCGTCGTGGTGGATGCGATCCGCGCCGCGCTGGCGCCGTACTGCCGCACCCTGGACGTGCCGGCGCGGCCGACCCTGGTGCGCACCGCCGCGATGTGGCACCTGGCCACCACCATCACCGGCGAACTGGCCGATCCGGCGGTCTCCGCCATGGAGTTGGCCACCGCCATGCACCCGACCCCGGCGGTCTGCGGCACGCCGACGGCCGTCGCCCGGCGGGTGATCGGCGAGGTCGAACCCTTCGACCGAGGCCTGTACACCGGCATGGTCGGCTGGGGTGACGCGGACGGCGACGGCGAGTGGGTGGTCACCATCCGCTGCGCGGAGGCGGACGAGCGGACCCTGCGGGTGTACGCGGGTGCGGGCGTCGTCGACCGGTCCCGGCCCGAGGACGAACTCGCCGAGACCAGCGCCAAGTTCCGCACCTTCCTGGACGCCGCGGGGGTGTCGCAGTGACGGCGCCGGAGAGTTTTCTGATGCAGGGTCAGTTCGCCGTTGTGGACCAGGTCTCCCTTCAGGAGTCCGCCTTCACCCCGTACCCCGCCGAGTTCGCCGAGCGCTACCGGGCCGCCGGGTACTGGCGCGGCGAGACCTTCGGGCGGATGCTGCGCGAGCGCGCCGCCGCGCACGGCGAGCGGATCGCGATCGTCGACCCGGCGGGGGAGGGGCGGCGCTGGACGTACGCCGAACTCGACCGCCGCGCCGACCGGATGGCCGCCGGGCTGCTCGCCCGGGGGATCGGGCGCGGCGACCGCGTGGTGGTCCAACTGCCCAACGTGGCCGAGTTCTTCGAGGTGGTCTTCGCGCTGTTCCGGATCGGCGCGCTGCCGGTCTTCGCGCTTCCGGCCCACCGCGCCACCGAGATCGGCTACTTCTGCTCCTTCACCGGGGCGGCCGGCTACGTCGTCGCGGCCGTCGACAACGGCTTCGACTACCGCGAACTGGCCTCCCGGGTCAAGGCGGAGAGCCCGGCGCTGCGGCTGGTCCTGGTGGCCGGGGACGACCCGGGCGAGCACCTCCGGCTGGCGGACGTGCCCTGCGACGGGCCCGGTCCGGCCGAGGAGCCGGAGCCCGGGAGCGTCGCCTTCCTCCAGCTCTCCGGCGGCAGCACCGGTGTGCCCAAGCTGATCCCGCGCACCCACGACGACTACATCTACTCGCTGCGCGGCTCGGTCGAGCTGTGCGCGCTCGACGAGGACAGCGTCTACCTGTGCGCGCTGCCCGCCGCCCACAACTTCCCGCTCAGCTCGCCCGGTTCGCTCGGCACGCTGTACGCGGGCGGCCGGGTGGTGCTGTGCCCGCGGCCCAACCCGGAGACGGCCTTCCCGCTGATCGAGCGCGAGGGCGTGACCATCACCGGGCTGGTGCCGCCGCTGGCCCTGCTCTGGCTGGACGCCGCCGAGCGCGACGCGGGCGGCCCCGGTGCGGGGGGCCTGGACAGCCTGGAGGTGCTGCTGGTCGGCGGCGCCAAGTTCAGCGCCGAGGCCGCCCGGAGGGTGGGCCCGGTGCTCGGCTGCACGCTCCAGCAGGTGTTCGGGATGGCCGAGGGGCTGGTCAACTACACCCGCCTGGACGACCCGGAGGAGCTGATCACCACCACCCAGGGCCGGCCGATCTCCCCGGACGACGAGGTCCGGGTGGTCGACGACCAGGACCAGGACCTGCCCGACGGCGTCACCGGCCACCTGCTCACCCGCGGCCCGTACACCATCCGCGGCTACTGGAACGCGCCCGAGCACAACGCCAACTCCTTCACGGCCGACGGCTTCTACCGCACCGGCGATCTCGTCCGCCGCACCCCCACCGGCCACCTGGTGGTCGAGGGCCGGGCCAAGGACCAGATCAACCGGGGCGGCGAGAAGGTCGCCGCCGAGGAGATCGAGAACCACCTGCTCGCCCACCCCGCCGTGCACGACGCGGCGGTGGTGTCGATGCCCGACCCCTACCTCGGCGAACGCACCTGCGCCTACGTCGTCCTGCGCGCCGAGAACCGCGAACAGCCGCCGAAGAGCATCGAGTTGAAGCGCTTCGTACGCCAGCGCGGACTGGCCGAGTACAAGGTGCCGGACCGGGTCGAGTTCGTCGACGCCTTCCCCGCCACCGGGATCGGCAAGGTCAGCAAGAAGGACCTGCGCGCCGCCATCGCGGCCGCAATCCCTACTCACTGAAGGAAAGACCACCGTGGGCCTGCCCCGCATTCCCTCCTATCCCCTGCCCGCCGCCACCGAACTGCCCGCCAACCGGGTCGAGTGGACGGTCGATCCGGACCGCGCCGTGCTGCTGGTGCACGACCTGCAGAACCACTTCCTGGACGCCTTCGACGCCGCCGCCGCGCCGGTGCCCGAACTCCTCGGGAACGTCGGCCGGTTGGCCGAGGCGGCGCGCGCCCACGGCATGCCGGTGCTCTACTCGGCCCAGCCCGGCGGGCAGAGCCCGGCCGAACGCGGCCTCCAGCAGGACTTCTGGGGCCCGGGCATCCCGGACGACCCGCGCGCGACGGCGATCGCCGACGCCGTCGCCCCCGCACCGGGCGACACGCTGCTCACCAAGTGGAAGTACAGCGCCTTCGTGCGCACCGACCTGGACCGGCTGCTGCGCGAGCAGGGCCGGGACCAGCTGGTGATCACCGGCGTGTACGCGCACATCGGGGTGCAGGCCACCGCCTGCGACGCCTGGATGCGCGACCTGCCGGCCTTCGTGGTGGCCGACGCGGTCGCCGACTTCGGCCCGGACGAGCACCGCGCGGCGCTGTCCTGGGTGGCCGGCCGCTGCGGGCAGGTCACCACCACCGACGCCGTCCTCGCGATGCTGGAAGGGAAGTGACGGGCATGGCCTTCACCGTGGAGCGGATCCGGGCCGAGGTCGCCGACCTGCTCGGAGAGGACCCGGCGGACGTCCCGCTGGACGAGAACCTGGCCGACTGGGGCCTGGACTCGGTCCGGCTGATGGCGCTCGCCGAGCGCTGGCGGGCCGAGGGCGCCGAGGTGGCGTTCGTGCAACTGGCCGAGCGCCCGGCCGTCGAGGCCTGGGCCGCACTGCTCGGCGCGGCCTGATGGAGACCGTGCTGCTGGAGGCCGCCGGGCCGCAGGCGCCCCCACGCACGGACCGGGCGGCGAAGTACCCGCCGACCACCGTCGTGGGGCCGGTCGAGGCGCAGGCGGCCCGGACCCCGGACGCCCCCGCCGTGCTGCTCGCGGGCGGCGCGGTCGTCACGTACCGGGACCTGAACGCCGCGGCCAACCGGCTGGCGCGCGCCCTGGCCGCGCGCGGCGCCCGGCCGGGGGCGGTGGTCGGCCTGGCGCCGGCCCGCCACCCGGCGCAGCTGCTGACCGCGCTGCTCGCGGTGGCCAAGTCCGGCGCGGCGTACCTGCCGCTGGACCCGGCGGACGCGCCCGGACGCCGGGAGCGGCTGCTCGCGGAGACCGCGCCGGTCTGCGTGCTGGGGGAGGGGGTGCCGGAGGCGCTGGCCGGGCTGGACGTGGACGGCGAGCTGGCCACCGACCCGCCCCGGGCGCTCACGCCGCAGCACCTGCTGTGTGTCGGGTACGGCCCCGGCGGGCGCCCGGACGCCGTCCGGCTCACCCACGCCGAGGCCGACCGCCGGGTGCGCGAGCTCCAGGCGGCCCACCCGCTCGGCCCTGGCGACCGGGTGCTGCAACTGGGCCTGCCGCTCTGGGAGTTCCTCTGGCCGCTGCGGACCGGCGCCGCCGTGGTGCTGGCCGACCCGCAGCGGCCGGGCGAGGTCGGGGAGCTGGTGAGGGAGCTGGGTGTCACGGCGGTGCGGGCGACGCCGGCGGCGCTGCTGGGCGGCAGCTGAAGGGGGCGGGGCGGGGCACGGGCGGGGCGAGGGCGAGCGCGGGGAACAGATGACAACATTCAGCGAACAACTTTCAGATAACAGATGTTGAAATCTGTTATCTGAAAGTTGTCATCTGTCAGCCGCCGGCTGTCAGGCGTTCGCCGCCAGGTCCGCCGCCGTCCAGGCCATGGCGACCGCGCCGTCCAGCACCGCCCGGTCGGCCTCCGCCCCCACCGCGGCCTCGGCGAACGCGGCCTCGTGCGGGGCGCAGGCGCCGCCGGTGATGTCCAGCACCGGGTGGATGGCGGGTACGGCGTGGGAGACGTTCCCCATGTCGGTGCACGCGAACGGCCCGCTCTCGACCGGCTCCGGCCGGCCGAGCGCCGCCGCGTTGGCCCGCCAGAGGGCGAGCAGGGCGGGGTCGGAGCGCATGTCCAGGTAGTCCGGTTCGGGCCGGTCGAGTGTCACCTCGCAGCCGGTGGCGAGCGCCCCGGCCCGGAAGCAGTCCTCGACCCGGGCGCGCAGCTGCGCGAGGTCCTCGGCCGCCGAGGCGCGGATCTCGTACTCCGCGCTCGCGCTGTCGGGGATCAGGTTGGGCGCGGTGCCGGCGGCCGTGGTGATGCCGTGCACCCGCCACTGCGGCGGCAGGTGCTGGCGCAGCAGCCCGAGGGCGACCTGGGCGACGGTGAGCGCGTCGGCGGCGTTGCGCCCCTGGTGCGGGTTGAGGCTCGGGTGGGCGGCGCGGCCGGTGTAGCGGACGGAGAGGGTGCCGAGCGCGAAGGAGCGGAAGTCGGCGACCTCGACCGGGCAGGGGTGCACCATCATCGCCGCGTCCACGCCGTCGAAGGCGCCCGCCTCCAGCAGCAGCGCCTTTCCGGCTCCGCGCTCTTCGGCGGGCGCGCCGATCACCCGTACGGTGAGCCCGAGTTGGTCGGCGTACGGGGCGAGGCCGAGCGCCGCGCCGAGGCCGGCGGCGGCGATCAGGTTGTGCCCGCAGGCGTGCCCGAGGCCGGGCAGCGCGTCGTACTCGCAGACGAGTGCGACGGTGACCGGCCCGCTGCCGAGGCTCGCGGTGAACGCGGTGTCCAGTCCGTGCGCGGGCGCGGTGACGGCGTAGCCGTGGGCGCGCAGGAGTTCGGCGCACCAGGCGGCCGCGCGGTGCTCCTCGAACGCGGTCTCGGGGTGGGCGTGGATGCGGTGGCTGAGCGCGAGCAGTTCCGCGCGGTGCGCGTGGACGCGTTCGCGGACGGCCTGTTTGGTCGCGGTCAGGGGCATGGGCGGCGCCTCCGGGATGTCAGGGCCCCCGTACTGGGAGGCCGTTGACCAGATCATATGAAGTTAGATTAGGCTAACCTAACTAGGCGTTTCGTTCGCCGGACCCCGAGGAGCACCCCGAACCATGCCTGCCGTCGAAACCCAGGCCGTCGATGTCCCGCTGCTCGCCGCCCAGGCCGCCATCTGGTACGCGCAGTCACTCGACCCCGACAGCCCGGTCTACAACACCGGCGACGCCGTCGAGATCACCGGCCCGCTCGACGAGGGCCGGTTCGAGGACGCGCTGAGGCAGGCGGTCGACGAGGCCGAGGCGCTGAGCGCCGTCGTCGTCACCGGCCCGGACGGCACGCCCCGCCAGCAGCCGCGCCCCGGCCGCCGCTGGCCGCTGCACCACCTCGACCTGCGCGCCGCGCACGACCCGGCCGCCGAGGCCGAGGCCTGGATGCGCGCCGACCTCGCCCGCCCGGCCGACCTCGCCGAGGGCCCGCTGTTCACCCACGCGCTGATCCGCCTCGCCGACGACCGGTACCAGTGGTACCGGCGGATCCACCACCTCGCCGTCGACGCCTACGCGTTGAACCTCCTCGGCGAGCGCCTCGCCGAGCTGTACACCGCGCACGCCACCGGCGCCGAGCCCGCCGCACGCCCGTTCGCCACCCTTGCCGAGGTCGCCGCCGAGGAGGCCGCCTACCGGGACGGCGAGGAGTACCCGGCCGACCGCGCCTACTGGGCCGACCGCCTGGCCGGCGCCGACACCCCGGCGACCCTGCCGGGCAGCCCGGCGCCCGCGCTGTCCGCAACCCCGGCCCAGGCCCCCCTGCGCCTCACCGCCGAACTGCCCGCCGGCACCCGCGACCGACTGGAGCGCGCCGCCGCCACCGCCCGCGCCACCTGGGCCGAACTGCTCCTCGCCGCCACCGCCGGCTACCTGCACCGCCTGGCCGGCACCGAGGACGTCGTGCTCGGCCTGCCGCTCGCCAACCGCCGCGGACCGGCCGCCCTGCGCACCCCCGTCGCCGCCGCCAACGTCCTCCCGCTGCGCCTGGCCGTCCGCCCCGCCGACAGCGCCGAGGCGCTGCTGCGCCGGGTGGTCCGCGAGCTGCGCGCCGTCCGCCGCCACCAGCGCTACCCGCTGGAGGACCTGCGCCGCGACCTCGGGCTGACCGGCGAGCGGCGCGCCCTGTTCGGCCCGATGGTCAACATCAAGGCCTTCGAGGGCGATCTCGACCTGGCCGGCCTGCCCGGCGTCGTCCGCAACCTCGCCGCCGGGCCGGTCGACGACCTCGCCGTCGGCGTCTCGCCCGCCCCCGGCGGCGCGCTGCGCCTCGTCCTCGACGCCGACCCCGCCCGCCACGACACCGCCTCGCTCGCCGCCCACCGCGACGGGCTGCTGCGCTACCTCGACGCCCTCACCGACCTGCTGCTCGCCGCCCCGCAGACGCCCATCGCCCGGATCGACCTGCTCGACCCGGACGGCCTGCGCCGCGCCACCGCCGGCCGCGCGGAGCCGCCGCTCGACCGGACGCTGCCCGAGCTGTTCGCCGCGCAGGCCGCCCGCACCCCGGCCGCCGTCGCCGTCCGCAGCGGCAAAACCGCCCTCACCTTCGCCGAGTTGGACGCCGCCGCCAACCGCCTCGGCCACCACCTGAACGCCCTCGGCGTGCGCGCCGGTGCGCCGGTCGCGCTCGCCCTGCCGCGCGGCGTGGACACTCTGGTCGCGATGCTCGGCGTGCTCAAGGCCGGCGGCGCCTGCGTCTCCCTCGACCTCGCCCACCCCCGGCAGCGCCTGGCCGCCGTCCTGGACGACGCCCGCCCGGTCTGCGCGGTCGGCACCGCCGACGCCCTCGCCCAACTGGACCTGCCGGCCGGCCTGCCCGCCGTGCTGCCCGGGGACGCGGACGCCGAGCCCGCCACCGCGCCCCCGGCCCCCCGGCCCCACCACGCCGCCTACGTACTGCACACCTCCGGCTCCACCGGCCGCCCCAAGGGCGTCGTCGTCACCCACGCCTCGCTGGCCAACCTGTACGCGGGCCACGGCGAGGACCACATCGCCCCGGCCGTGCGCCGCACCGGCCGCGAACGCCTGCGCGTCGCCCACAGCGCCTCGTTCGCCTTCGACGCCTCCTGGGACCCGGTGCTGTGGATGGTCCACGGCCACGAGCTGCACCTGCTCGACGACGCCACCTACCGCGACCCGGCCGCCCTGGCCGGCCACCTGCACCGGGAGCGCGTCGACTACCTCGACGTCACCCCCTCCTACCTCGAAGTCCTGCTCTCCGAAGGCATCCTGGACGAGGAGTGGCACCGCCCGGCGGTCATCGCGGTCGGCGGCGAGGCCACCCCGCCCGCCCTCTGGCAGCGCCTCACCGCCGCAGCCGGCCTGCACCCGATCGACCTCTACGGCCCGACCGAGACCACCGTCGACGCCTACGCCTGGACGCCCGGCCCCGACGGCGCCCCGGTCGGCCGGGTGGTGCGCGGCTCCCGCGCCTACGTCCTCGACGGCTCGCTGCGCCCCGCGCCCGACGGCGTCTCCGGCGAACTGTACGTCGCCGGGGCCTGCCTGGCCCGCGGCTACCTCGGCCGCCCCGACCTCACCGCCGAACGCTTCCTCGCCGACCCGTTCGGCCCGCCCGGCGACCGGATGTACCGCACCGGCGACCTCGCCCGCCGCCGACCGGACGGCACCCTGGAATTCCTCGGCCGCGCCGACGACCAGGTGAAGATCCGCGGCTTCCGGATCGAGCCCGGCGAGATCGCCGCCGCCCTCGCCGAACTGCCGGGCGTCGCCCAGGCCGTGGTGATCGCCCGCTCCGGTCCGCAGGGAAAGCGGCTGCTCGGCTACGTCGTCCCCGAGGCCGTTGCCGAGGCAGCTTCCGAGGCGCTTTCCGAGTCCGAGGCGGCTCCCGAGTCCGAGGCCGTCCCCGAGACCGTTGCCGAGGCCATGTCGGAGGACGCCGCCGAATCCGCCCCCACCCCCCGCGTCGCCCTCGACCCGGCCGCGCTGCGGGCCGCGCTCGCCGCCCGGCTGCCCGGCCACATGGTCCCAGCCGCCGTCCTGGTCCTCGACGAACTGCCGCGCACCGCCCACGACAAGCTCGACCACCGCGCCCTGCCCGAACCCGCCGCCGTCGAGCCCGGCACGGCCCCGGCCACGCCGCAGGAGGAACTGGTCTGCGGGCTGTTCGCCGACGTCCTCGACCTGCCGCAGGCGCCCGGGCGGGACGCCTCCTTCTTCGACCTCGGCGGCCACTCGCTGCTGGCCGGCCGCCTCGCGGCCCGCCTGCGCGAGACCTTCGCCGCCGCCGTCGGGTTCGCCGACGTCTTCCGCCACCCGACCCCGGCCGCGCTCGCCGCGCTGCTCGACGCGCACCACGGCGGCGAGCCCGAGGCCCGCCCCGCGCTGGTGCCCGTGCCGCGCACCGACCGGATGCCGCTGTCACCCGCCCAGCGCGGCCTGTGGTTCCTGCACCGGCTCCAGGGCCCCAGCCCCACCTACAACATCCCGCTCGCCCTCACCCTCACCGGCCCGCTCGACCGGACCGCCCTCACCCTCGCCCTCGGCGACCTCGCCGCCCGGCACGAGGTGCTGCGCACGGTCTACGGCGAGGAGCCGGACGGCACGCCGTACCAGCGGGTGCTGCCCGCCGCGCCCGTCGAACTGCACGACGGCACCGAGCTCGCCGAAGCCGTCCGGCACGCCTTCGACCTCACCGGCCGGCCGCCGCTGCGCGCCACCCTGTTCACCCACGGCCCGGCCGAGCACACCCTGCTCCTGCTGCTCCACCACATCGCGAGCGACGGCGCGTCCACCACCCCGCTGGTCCGCGACCTGTCCGCCGCCTACACCGCCCGGCTGGCCGGCTGCGCACCGGAACTCCCGGCGCCCGTCGTGCAGTTCGCCGACCACGCGGCCTGGCAGCGGCAGCTGCTCGGCACCTCCGAGGCGCCCAGCCCGCTCGCCGCGCGGCAGTCGGAGTACTGGCGCACCGCCCTGGCCGGCCTGCCCGACCAGCTGGAACTGCCCACCGACCGCCCGCGCCCCGCCGTCGCCGGCCACCACGGCGCCACCGTGCCCTTCACCCTCGACGCCGAGGCGCACGCGGCCCTCGCCGCGCTCGCCCGGACCGCCGGCGGCACCGTCTTCATGGCCGTCCAGGCCGGACTCGCCGCCCTGCTCACCCGGCACGGCTGCGGCACCGACATCCCCGTCGGCACCCCGGTCGCCGGCCGGGACGACCCCGAAACCGCCGACCTGGTCGGCTACTTCGTCAACTCCGTGGTCCTGCGCACCGACACCTCGGGCGATCCGACCTTCCGCGAGCTGCTCGGCAAGGTCCGCAGCACCGTCCTCGCCGCCCACGAGCACGCCGACCTGCCCTTCGACCGCCTGGTCGAGGAGCTCAACCCGCCGCGCTCCCTCGCCCGCCACCCGCTGTTCCAGGTGATGCTCGCCTGGCAGAGCCGCCCCGACGAGCCCCACCCGCTGGGCGGCGGCCTCACCGCCCGGATCGCCGCCGTCCCCAGCGGCACCGCCAAGTTCGACCTCACCCTCAACGCGGGCGAGCTCCCCGGCGGCGGCATCGGCGGCTTCCTGGAGTACCGCACCGACCTCTTCGACACCGCCACCGTCGAAGGGCTCGCCACCCGCCTCGCCCGGCTGCTCACCGCCGCCGCCACCGCGCCCGACACCGCGATCGGCCGGCTCCCGCTGATCGGCGAGGAGGAGCGGCTGCGCGCCCTCGTCGAGTGGAACGGCACCCCGCACACCCCGGCCCCGCACACCCCGGCCCCGCACACCTCGGACACCCCGGCCCCGCACACCCCGGCCCCGGACGCCACCCTGGCCGAGCTGTTCGAGGCCGCGGCCGCCGCCAACCCGCGGGCCGTCGCCGTCAGTTGCGGTGACGAGCAGCTCGACTACACCGAACTCGCCGCCCGCGCCGACCGCCTGGCCCGGCTGCTGGCCGCCAACGGCATCGGCCCCGGCACCATCGTCGCCCTCGCCCTGCCGCGCTCGCTCGAACTCGTCGTCGCCCTCCTCGCGGTGGCCAAGTCCGGCGCCGCCTACCTGCCGCTCGACCCCGACTACCCGGCCGACCGCCTCGCCTACATGCTGGCCGACGCCGCCCCCGCCGCCCTGCTCACCGACCGCGGCACCGCACCCCGGCTGCCCGCCCACCAGGTGCCCCAACTGCTAGTCGACGGACCGGAGTCGGCCGCCCACCCGGCCACCCCGCTGGCCCAGCACGAGCGCACCCGCCCGCTGCACGCCGAGGACACCGCCTACGTCATCTACACCTCCGGCTCCACCGGCCGGCCCAAGGGCGTGCCCGTCACCCACCACAACGTGGTCCGGCTGTTCCGCTCCACCGACCACTGGTTCGGCTTCGGCGCCGACGACGTCTGGACCCTCTTCCACTCCTACGCCTTCGACTTCTCCGTCTGGGAGCTGTGGGGAGCCCTGCTGCACGGCGGCCGCCTGGTCGTCGTCCCGCACCTGGTCAGCCGCGACCCGGCGGCCTTCCTCGACCTGCTCGCCCGCGAGCGCGTCACCGTGCTCAACCAGACCCCGTCCGCCTTCTACCAGCTCAGCGCCGCCGACCGGGACCGTCCCGGCGCCGAACTCGCCCTGCGCTACGTGGTGTTCGGCGGCGAGGCGCTCGAACTGGCCCGGCTCGACGACTGGTACGCCCGCCACCCGGAGGACGCGCCCACCCTGGTCAACATGTACGGCATCACCGAGACCACCGTGCACGTCTCCTACATCGCCCTCGACCGGGCCACCGCCGCCGCCGGAAGCAGCAGCACCATCGGCGTCAACATCCCCGACCTGCGGGTCTACGTCCTGGACCAGCACCTCCAGCCCGTCCCGCCCGGCGTCACCGGCGAGATGTACGTAGCCGGGGCCGGCCTGGCCCGCGGCTACCTCGGCCGCCCCGACCTCACCGCCGGGCGCTTCGTCGCCGACCCGTACGCCGAACTGTTCGGCGAACGCGGCACCCGGATGTACCGCTCCGGCGACCTCGCCCGCCGCCGCGCCGACGGCGTCCTGGAGTACTTCGGCCGCGCCGACCAGCAGGTGAAGCTGCGCGGCTTCCGGATCGAACTCGGCGAGATCGAGGCCGTGCTGGCCGCCCACCCGGGCGTCGCCGACGCCGCCGTGGTCGTCCGCGAGGACGCCCCGGGCGACAAGCGACTGGTCGGCTACGCGGTCACCACGGCGAGCCCCGAGGAGTCGCACGCCGTCGCCGTCGCCGCCGTCACCCCCGAGGACCTGCGCGCCCACGCCGCCGTCGAACTGCCCGCCCACATGGTGCCCTCCGCCGTAGTCCTGCTGGACCGGCTGCCGCTCACCGCCAACGGCAAGCTCGACCGCCGCGCCCTGCCCGCCCCCGAGGCGCCCGCCACCGGCGCCGGACGCCCGCCGCGCACCCCGCGCGAACAGCAGCTGTGCGAACTCTTCGCCGAGGTGCTGGGCGTCGCGGCGGTCGGCGTCGACGACGACTTCTTCGCCCTCGGCGGCCACTCGCTGCTGGTCGTCCGCCTCGCCGGGCGGATCCGCGAACTGCTCGGCCTGGACGTCGGCATCGGCACCCTGTTCCAGTCGCCCACCGTCGCCGCCCTCGACGCGGCCCTGGCGGCCGGCTCGCGGAGCGCCGACGCGCTGGACGTCCTGCTCCCGCTGCGCCCCGCCGCGCCCGGACGCCGTACCCCGCTGTTCGCCGTCCACCCCGCCGGCGGCCTCAGCTGGTGCTACACCGGCCTGATCCGCCACCTGCCCGCCGACCAGCCGATCTACGGCCTCCAGGCCCAGGGCGTCGGCGCCGCCACGGCGGCCCGGCCCCTGCCGCAGACCCTGGACGAACTGGCCGCGCACTACGTCGACCGGCTGCGCGAGGTCCAGCCCGAGGGCCCGTACCGGCTGCTCGGCTGGTCCACCGGCGGGATCATCGCGCACGCCGTCGCCGTCCGGCTCCAGGACCTCGGCCACGCCGTCGAACTGCTCGCGATCCTGGACGCCTACCCCGCCGAGGGCTTCCGCGACCTGCCCGTCCCCGACCAGGCCGAGGCGCTGGAGGCGCTGCTCACCATGGGCGGCTACGGCCCCGAGGACCTCGCCGGGCGGCCGCTCGAACTCGCCGCCGTCACCGAGCTGCTGCGCCGCGAGGGCAGTCCGCTCGCCGGGCTCGACGACGCCACCGTGGCCGCCCTCAACCGGATCTACCTCAACACCAACCACCTCGTCCGGGGCCACGACCACCGCCCCTTCGACGGCGACGTGCTGTTCTTCCGCGCCACCGTCGACACCATCGACGAGACCCTGGTGCCCGAACTCTGGATCCCGTACGTGTCCGGCCGCATCGACAACACCGACGTCGCCTGCTCGCACAAGGACATGACCCTGCCCGCCCCGATCGCGCACATCGCCCGCGTGATCACCGACCACCTGGAGAAGTCCTCCGATGAGTGACGCCCCCGCCAACCCCTTCGACGGTGACGGCGAGTTCCTCGCCCTCGTCAACGACCAGGGCCAGCACTCGCTCTGGCCGGCCTTCGCCGCCGTCCCGGCCGGCTGGAACGTCTCCCACGGCCCGTGCGAGCGCGCCGACGCCGTGCAGTGGATCACCGCCCACTGGACCGACCTGTGACCCCTCCGGCCGTCGAGGCCGCCCCGGCGCGCCCCCTGCTCGCGGGGCGCGCCGCGGTGGTCGTGGTCTACACCGCCGCGATGTGCATGAACGGCCTGGACTCGACCATCGTCAACCCCGCGCTGTTCACCATCGCCGAGGACTTCGGGCGGCCCGTCTCGGCCGCCAACGCCGTCGAGACGGCCTTCCTGGTCGGCCTCGCCGTCGGCCTGCCGGTGGCGGGCTGGCTCGGCGACCGGTTCGGCGTGAAACGGGTCTTCCTCGGCTCCCTGGCCGCGTTCACCCTCGCCTCCGCCCTGTGCGCCGCCGCGCCCGGCCTCGGCTCGCTCGCCGCCGCGCGGGCCGTCCAGGGCGTGGCCGGCGGGCTGCTCACCCCCGTCGGGATGACCCTGCTGTTCCGGGCCTTCGCCCCGCACGAGCGGGCCGGCCTGGGCCGGTTCCTGATCGTCCCGACCGCCCTGATGCCCGCCCTCGGCCCGCCGCTCGGCGGCCTCCTGACCGAACACCTCTCCTGGCACTGGCTGTTCCTGGTCAACGTGCCGATCGGGGTCGCGGCCGTCGTGACCGGGCTCATCGGCCTGCGCGCGGCGGACGAGCCCCCGGCCGGCCGCTTCGACACCACCGGCTTCCTGCTCGCCACCCCCGGCCTCGGGCTGCTCACCTACGCGCTCGGCTTCGGCCCGGCGCACGGCTGGTCCTCGCCCGGAGTGGCGCTCAGCGGCGTGGCCGGGCTCCTCCTGCTCGTCATCGCCGTGCGCCACCAACTCCGCGCCGCCGAACCACTGGTGGACCTGCGGCAGCTCGCCGACCGCACCTTCGGCACCGCCACCTGGCTGGCCCTGCTCACCTCGGCCGGCCTGATGGGCGCCCTGTTCGTCCTCCCGCTGCTCTACCAGGCCGCCCTCGGGGCCTCGGCCCTCGACGCAGGGCTGAGCGTCTTCCCCGAGGCGATCGGCCTGATGGCCGCCTCCCAGGTGGTCGACCGCCTGCTGCCCCGGTTCGGCCCCCGCCGCCTCGCGCTGCCCGCGCTGCTGCTCGCCGCGCTCGTCCTGGCCGCCCTCGGCTTCGCCGAGAACCCCTGGGCCGTACGGGCGTTGATGTTCGCGGTCGGGCTCGTCCTGGGCACCGCCGTGCTCACCGTCCAGATCGCCGGCTTCGCCGACGTCCCCGGGCCCGCGATGGGCCGCGCCATGGGCCTGTTCACCATCGTCCGCACCCTCGGCGGCGCCCTCGGCATCGCCGCCACCGCCGCCCTCATCGGCGCCCTGGACACCGAAGGCGGCTCACCCGGCCCCTACCGCCTAGCCCTCCTGCTCACCGCCGCCCTGGTCGCCGCCGGCACCCTCCTCACCACCCGCCTCCCCCGGGAGGCACCGGGACCCTGAATCGGCTCCGGCTGCCGTACGGTGGCCGGAGCACTGGAGGAGAGTCCATGAACCCCGAGCGCTACCGTCTTCTCGAAGAGGCCCGGCGCAGTCTCCCGGACGGCTACAAGGTGGAGTTGTCCGGCGACATCATCGTCATGCAGGCGTCACCGTCGTCGGTCCACCAGCTGAACCTCGCGCTGGTCCAACGCCAGTTCGAGGCGCACTGCCCTCCCGGCTACTTCCCCACCGGGAACAGTGATCTCTCCTCACCCGAGGTCGGCTCCGTGCGCAATCCCGACCTCACGTACCTGCCCGAGGACGTCATCGACCTGGCCGGCCACGACATCCCCGCCGAGCTGGCCCTGATCGCCGTCGAGATCGTCTCCCCGTCCAATCCCGAGAACGACTGGACGGGGAAGGTCCGCGACTACCCGCGCATGGGCTTCCCGCTCTATCTGATCGTGGACCCGCGGCAGCGGACGGCCACGCTGTTCTCCGAGCCGAACCACGACCGGTACCACACGAGGACCGAGCGGGAGTTCGGCGAGACGATCAGCGTTCCCGATCCGTTCGGCTTCGAACTGGACCTCGCGCGGCTCGTCCCGTACAAGGACTGATCGCCGAGCGCCTGACCGATGGGCTCAGGCGCTCGGCCAGAGGATCAGGTCGGGCAGGGCGTGCCGGCGCGGCCGGTCGCCGAGGTCGGCGAGTGCGGTGCGGATGGCCCGGAGGTGTCCGACGGTCAGTTCCAGGGGCGGCTCGTCGGGCTGGTGGGTCGTGCGGATGGGGTAGTCGACGCCGGGGGTGCGGGTCATCTCGATGTGGCAGCCGAGCAGATGCGTCACGGGGCGGCGTTCGGCGAAGTCGATCAGCCGGTCGACGGTGCGGGTGAAGGCCGGCCAGTCGTCGATGTAGAGGCGGCCCGGGTAGACGGTGTCGCCGGTGAGCAGCAGGCCCGTCCACGGGTCGTAGTAGGTGACGGCCGCCGGGTGGTGGCCCGGGGTGGCCAGGCATTCGAGCACCCGGCCGCCGCCGAGGTCCACCTGGGCGACGGCGTCCGGGTCCTGGTCGAAGCCGAAGTACGGCCAGGCCGTGGCCGGGTCGGCGCCGACCAGGGTCGTCGCGGGCCGGTCGGCGAACTGCCCGTCGCCCGCGACGTGGTCGCCGTGCGGGTGGGTGTGCAGGACGAGCAGCCCGTAGCCGTCGCGGGGGTTGTCGGCGAGCCACCGGTCGATGAGCCCGTCGACCACGGTGCGCAGCGGGAAGTACGCGGCGGAGGCGGTGGCCCCGGTGTCGATCAGGACGGCCCGCTCGCCCCCGAACAGCAGGAACAGGAACGGCGCCTCGTAGTTGACCGCCTTGTTCTGCCGCAGGATGACGGTGTGCTCGTCGTACGCGTGGACCTGGATGTCCGGGTCCGTGTTGTGCTTCGCGGACGGGGATCCGTGGATCCACCGCACGTCGAGCGGACGGGCGATCGGGGCACCGGCGGCCATGACGTCTCCCTGGGTGCGTCGTCTTGGCGGGCCGGGTACGGCGCACATCTCGTCCGGGGCGGTCGCCGGCGCGCCGCCACCGGGACGCTAGCACGCTCCCGTCGCCGCGCGCCGGTCCGCCGATTCGTCGATTCGCCGATTTGCCGGGAACCGTCAGGCACGCCCCAGCAGGTGCGCCAGCCCGTCCGCCAGCCCGCCGCGCCAACAGGCGTAGTCGTGGCCGCCGTTGAACTCGCGGTACGCGAGGTCGTAGCCGCGGGCGGTGAGGACGTCGCGCAGGTGGCGGTTCTGCGGGAGCAGCATCCACTCCTGTAGGCCGACCTCGACGTAGAACCGGGCCTCCCGCCGTTGCTCGCGGGCGAATTGGCGGGTCAGCCACTCACTGCCCTCGTCGAACTCCGTCTCGTCCGGCCACCAGAAGGAACCGGACTGGCAGAGCGCGCCGCCGAAGAGGTCGGGGCGCCGGAACGCGGCGAAGGCGGCGGTGAGGCCGCCCGCGCTCTGGCCGGCGATGACGGTGCCGGCCGGGTCGGTGGTGGTGCCGAACTCGGCTGCCGCCCAGGGGAGGAGGCGGTCGGCGAGGAGGTCGACGAAGGCCGGGTTGCAGCTGAGGTCGTCGGGGCGGCAGGGGCCCATGGTGTGGACGAGCAGGGCGACGGTGGGCGGGATGGCGCCGTCCGCCGCGAGGTTGTCGAGGGTGTCGCCGACCGACAGCACCTCGCCCCACATCTCGCCGTCCAGCAGCACGGCCACCGCGAACGGCCCGCCACCGGCGGACGCTCCGCCACCGGCGGGGAGGTGGACGTCCACCCGCCGCCCGGCCACCTCGTGGGCCACCGTCCGCCCGCGCGGCACGCCGTCGCGCCGCCGGGCGTACGGCTGGGCGGGGGCGTCGGGCAGGCTGAGCACGGACGACGGGTGGCGCCCGTCGCGGGCGGGCAGCCGGGGGGCGGCGTCGTGCGGGTCGGGGCGGGCGTGGTCGAGGACGCGCAGCCAGTCCGCCCGGGTGGTGCCGGGGGCGTCCCCCCGGAACGGGTACAGCTGGTAGGACGCCCGGTGGTCGGCGCGCAGCCGGTAGGTGATCGACCAACGGCCGTCGTCGCGGCGGGTCATCAGGTGCGGGGCGAGGTCGCCGGCGTGCCGGTCCTTGTCGGTGACGGTGTGCAGGAGCGCGAGCACGCCGTCGCACGACGCGTCCTCGTGCACGAAGGTGACCAGGCGGTAGGCGGGGTCGGCCGGATCGGGCTCGACCAGGGGAAGGGTTTCCATCTGCGGGACTCCTCGGGGAGGTTAGGCGGGGGTGCCCTTGCGGCCGAGCAGCACCCAGAGCAGGAAGGGGCCGCCGAGGACGGTGGTGACGATGCCGACGGGGATCTCCACCCCGCCGATCAGCACCCGCCCCACGGTGTCGGCGAGCACGACGAGGACGGCGCCGGTCAGTGCCGAGCCGAGGACCGGTACGCGCGCCGGCCCGGCCAGCCGCCCGGCGATCACGGGCGCGGCCAGCGCGACGAAGCCGACCGGCCCGCACACGCCGACGGCCAGTCCGGCCAGCGCGACGGCCAGCAGCAGGCAGCCGAGCCGGACCCGGCCCGGGTCGACGCCCAGCGAGGCGGCCACGCTGTCGTCGAAGCGCAGCACCGCCAGCCGCCGGGCCGCCGCCAGCGCGAGCGGCACGAGCACGGCCAGCCCGATCAGGACCGGGGTGGCGACGGCGTAGTCCCGCCCGTTGAGGCTGCCGGAGGTCCAGACGTACAGCGAGCCGGCCGAGTTGAGCGAGCGGCGGGCGAGCGCGACCTGGATGACGGCCGAGGCGAGCGCGGACATCGCGAGGCCGACGACCAGCACCCGGTAGCCCTGCGCGCCGAGCCCGCCGGAGACCAGGGTGACGACCAGGACGGCGGCCAGCGCGCCGAGCGGGCCGGCCCACCAGGCGCCGAAGGTGCCGGAGACGGTGGCGGAGATCAGGACGGCGGCGGTGGCGCCGTCGTTGACGCCGAGCAGTTCGGGGGTGGCGAGGCGGTTGCGGGCGAGGGTCTGGGTGAGGCAGCCGGCCAGGCCGAGGGCGGCGCCGGCGGCGAGCCCGGCGACGATCCGGCCGAGCCGGAACTTCTGCACCAGCAGCACGTCCAGCCGGTCGCCGTAGCCGAACACGGCCTGGAGGGTGCGGCCGAGGCCGAGTTCGCTCTGCCCGGCGTGGGCGGACACGACGACGACGGCGAGCAGCGCCGCGGCCAGGGCGAGCGAGGCGAGCAGCGCCCGGCGGGGGAGCAGCAGCGACCAGGCGCCGCGCCGCAGCACCAGGTCGGGTTTGGGCGCGGGCGGCTCGGACCGCCGGACGGGGGCGGGCTCGGCCGGATCGGCCATGCCGAGCGCGGCGGTCCGGCGGGAGCGGACGATCGCGATCAGCGCGGGGGCGCCGACCAGGGAGACGATCACCGACACCGGCGCCTCGAACGGGCGGGCCACCACCCGGGCCAGCACATCGGCCCCGGTGAGCACGGCGGCGCCGAACAGCCCTGCGAGCACGGTGAGTTGCCCGACCCTGGGGCCGGCGACGGCCCGCCCCAGGAACCCGGCGAGCAGGCCGAGGAAGGAGATCGGGCCGGCCAGCGCGACGGCCGAGGCGGTCAGCAGGGTGACGGCGAAGGCGACCGCGGCCCGGGTGGCGCCGGGGCGGTGGCCGAGGCCGCGGGCGAGGTCGTCGCCGAGCGCGAGCGCGGTGAGCGGCCGGGTGGCGAGCAGGGCGAGCAGGAAGCCCACGCCGAGCACCGGGGCGAGCTGGCGCAGCGTCGTCCAGCCCTCCACCCCGGCCAGCGAGCCCAGCACCCACACCCGGTACCGGTCGTACGCCTCGGGCGAGTTGACGATCAGCACGCCGGTGAGCCCGCCGAAGGTGGCGCCGACCGCCGAGCCGCCGAGCACCAGCCGCATCGGCGACCCGCCCCGGGCGCCCGCGATGAGCAGCACCAGCGTGCTGGCGAGCACGGCGCCGCCGAAGGCGAAGGCCAGGTACCCGTACGAGGTCTGGATGCCGAGTACGGCGATGCCGAGCACGACCCCCAGGGAGGCGCCGGCGTTGACGCCGAGCAGTCCGGTCTCGGCGAGCGGGTTGCGGGTGACGGACTGCAGTTGCGCCCCGGCGACCCCGAGTGCGGCGCCGACCAGCAGGGCGGTGGCCGTGCGGGGCAGGCGCAGGTCGCCGACGACGAGGGCGAGCCGGCTGTCCGCGCGGGCGCCGTGGCGGTTCAGCAGGTAGTCCAGCACCCGCCCGGGGCCGACCTCCCCGGCGCCGACGGACAGTGAGAGCGCGGCGAGGGCGAGCAGGACCGCGACCGCGCCGAGGGCGATCGGCCAGGCGGCGCGGCGGCCGTCCCCGCGCGGTGGCGGCGGTGGCGGCGGGGCGTCCGGCTCGGTGCGGGACTCCCCGGGGGCGCCCACTTGCGACAATGTCATAAGGTAAGGCTAACCTAATGAGCGCATCGTCCTGTGGGCACCGCCACCGTGCCGGGTCACCCGGACGCCGCCCAACCCCCGTACCACCGCTGCCCGGAGGCACCCATGCCGTTCGCCCAGAGCCCGCTCCACCCCGTCCGCCGCCGCGCGGCCCGGGCGCTGGCCGTCACCGGGGCGGCCGCCCTCCTGCTCGCCGGGTGCGGCTCCTCCGGGTCCTCCTCCGGATCCTCGGGCTCCGCGGGCGGCTCCGCCGCCGCCGGCAGCCCGGCGGCGGACGCGGCCGGCGGCAAGCGCACCGTCAAGGACGCGACCGGCAAGGCCGTCGAGATCCCCGCCGCGCCCCAGCGGATCGTCACCCTCACCCAGGAGGACCTCGACGCGGTGCTCGCCCTCGGCGTCAAGCCCGTCGGCATCACCAACGGCCAGGGGCTCAACGAGCCGCCCGCCTACCTCAAGGACAAGGTCCAGGGCGTCCCGGTGGTCGGCAACCTGCTGCAGCCCGTCATGGACAAGGTCATCGCCGCCAAGCCCGACCTCATCCTGGCCGGCGACATGCAGGACGAGCAGATGCTCAAGCAGCTGCGCGAGATCACCCCCGCCACCCTCGTCACCATGGCACCCACCGACGACTGGAAGCTCGCCTTCCGCGGCATCGGAAACGCCGTCAACAAGCTCGACCAGAGCAACAAGGTGATCGCCGACTACGAGGCCAAGGCCGCCAAGGCCGGAGGCGACCTCGGCAAGAACAAGGGCGCGGCCGTCTCCATCGTCCGCTGGAACCCCACCGGGCCGAGCTGGATGGAGAAGAAGCAGTTCGCCAGCGGCGTCGCCCTCGACATGGGCCTCACCCGCCCGGCCGCGCAGGACAAGGACGGCAACGCGCACAGCCCGGCGCTCAGCCTGGAGAAGCTCGCCGAGATCGACGGCGACTGGCTGTTCCTGTCCACCCTCACCGACGACGGCAAGACCGCGCTCAAGGACGTCCAGTCCAAGCCCGCCTACCAGGAGCTGGGCGCGGTGAAGAACAAGCACGCCGTCACCGTGGACGGGTCGGTCTGGTCCACCCGCGGCGGGCCGCTCGCGGCCGACGTGGTCATCGGCGACATCGGCAAGGCGCTCGCCGCCTCCTGACCGGCCCGCGTTCGGGCCCCGTTCCGGGCCCGTGTCCGCGCTCGGGCTCGTACCCGGCCGGGCCCGCGCCCGTGCCCGGCCGGCCGGCACCTCGCCCGGCCGGCCCGCAGCCCCCTCCAACCGAAGGAACCCTCGATGGAGTTGACGATCCAGGGCCTCACCGCCGGCTACGGCCCCGGCCGCCCGGTGCTCGCCGGCGTCGACCTCACCGTCCCGGCCGGCCGGGTGGTGGCCGTCGTCGGCCCGAACGGCTGCGGCAAGTCCACCCTGCTGCGGGCCGTCGCCCGGCTGCACCGGCCGGACGGCGGGCGGGTGCTGGTCGGCGGTGAGGACGTCTGGCGGCTGCGGCCGCGCCAGGCCGCGCACCGGGTCGCGCTGCTCCCGCAGAGCCCGCAGGCCCCCGAGGCGGTCACCGTCGCCGGACTCGTCCGCTACGGCCGCCACCCGCACCAGGGGCTCTTCCGCCAGTGGTCGGCCGACGACGAGCGGCTCACCGCGCGGGCGCTGCGCGCCACCGGCGTCGAGGAACTCGCCGACCGCCGGCTGGACCGCCTCTCCGGCGGCCAGCGGCAGCGCTGCTGGCTCGCCATGGTGCTCGCCCAGGACGCGCCCGTCGTGCTGCTCGACGAACCCACCAGCGCGCTCGACCTCGGGCACGCCGTCGAGGTGCTGGAACTGGTCCGCGAGGTCGCCGCCGGCGGGCGGACGGTCGTCATGGTGCTGCACGACCTCGCGGCGGCGGCCCGTTACGCCGACCTGGTCGTCGCCCTGCGCGACGGCTCGGTGGTGGCCTGCGGCCCGCCCCGCGAGGTGGTCGACGCACCGCTGGTGCGCGCGCTGTACGACATCGACAGCGACGTGCTCGCCGCCCCCGGCGACGGCGCTCCGGTGATCGTCCCCCGGGCGGCGTCAGTACGTTGACGATGCGTCAGGTATGACCTGGCGGGCGACGGGAGACGGGTGACGGGGCAGGCGGCGTGCCGCCCTGCCCCGTTCACTCGTTCGACGGGTTTGCGCCCCGGAAGCCGCGCAGCGGCCTCCCCGGCCGCCGCTTTGTCAGTGGTCCTCGCTACGTTCCTCGCATCGCTGACCGGCAGGTGGGAGGAGACGTCCGTGGCATGGGTGGAAACAGGCGCGGGAGGGTACCGCGTCGCGCTCGACGGGGAGGGCAAGGTCGTCTGCCGCAACGCGGCGGGCCGCGAGCTGAAGTCCCTGCCGTCGAAGCTCGGTGACGATCCGGTGGTCACCCAGCTCAGGCAGCTCACCGAGTGGCTGGCCGCGCACGAGCGGCGCTGCCAGGAGGACGTCGAGCGGTGGATGGTGCGCTCGCTGCCGGTGCCCGCCGCCGTGCTGACCGCGGTCTGGGCGGACGAGGCCTGGCAGGCCGTCCTGCGCGACCTGGTGGTCACCGGCCCGGACGGCGCCGTCGCCGGCTTCCTGCGCGGTGCGGACGCCGAGCGCGGGCTCGGCCTGGTGGACCTGGACGGCGACACCGTCCGGCTCACCGACGGCGAGATCCTGATACCCCACCCCGTGCTGCTCCTGGACCTCGACGACCTGCGCGAGTTCGCCGTCGAGCTCGGCGTCTCCCAGCGCGTGCCGCAGCTCTACCGGGAGGTCTGGCACCGGCCGGACGAACGGCCGACCGGCACCGAGGTCACCACCTACGCCGGCGGCCGCTACCGGGAGCTGCGCGAACTGCTCGGGCGCTGCGCCCGGCTCGGCCACCGGGTGCGCGGCGGCTCCGCCGTCCAGCCCGTGGTGGAGGCGGGGCGCACCGTCGAGGCCCGCGTCTGGGTGGGCGACTACTACGAGTACGACGCCTGCGAGACGGGCGCGCTCAGCTGGGCGGGCCCGGACGGCCGGGTGCTGCCGCTCGCCGAGGTCGGCCCGATCGCCTGGTCCGAGGGCATGCGGATGGCCGCCGCACTGTACGCAGGCCGCACCATCGAAGGGGAGGACGCCGCATGACCGCCACCGGACTCGACCAGAGGGCCGTTCAGGACGCCGACCGGACGGCCGCCCAGGACGCCGGGCCGCACGAGCGGCTGCTCGACGCGGGGGCCGTGCTCCCGCCCGGCACCCTGCCCGGCGTCGGCCGCCCCGACAGCGCCGCCGACGTGCTCACCGCCCGCGCCTACACCCACCCCGCGCTCGACGGGCGCCGGATCGTCCGGCTGGTCCCCGGCGCGCTCGGACCGGCCGAGGACCTCGCTGTCGACTTCCTCGGGCTGGTCCCCGACGGCACGCCCGCCGAGGTCGGCCAGGTCCGCCAGGAGGCGCTCGGCTTCCCCGCCTGGGCGCTGGTCCACGACCCGGCCAACGGGCACCACGCGCTCGCCCTGGTCAAGGAGATGGAACGGCTCTCCCGCCAGGCCCGGTCCAAGCCCGGCACCGCCAAGGACGGGTTCGAGGCGCTCGCCGCCCGCCTCGGCCGCGCCGTGCCGCACTTCCTGCCCACCTTCTGCGAGGAGGTCGGCCGGATCTTCCTCGCCCACGGCAACCAGACCTACGCCGCCGGCTACTTCGGCAAGGCCCGCGAGGCCGAGCGCACCTACCGCCTGACGGTCGACGAGGAACGGCTGCGCGCCGTCTTCCTGGAGTTCGCCCTGGCCGGCGCGCTCACCGTCAAGTCCCTGCGCCAGTACGTCAAGGAGCTCGCCGAACGGCTCGACGCGCTGACCGCCTGGCAGCGCTTCCGCCAGCTCTGCACCGAGCGCTCCGCCGCCGGCATGGCCCCCTACGCCGGGGTCGCCGAGGACGCCCGCGCACTGATCAAGGCCGCCGGGTTGGACCGCGCCGAGCACGAACAGGCGCTGCTCGCCGAACTGCTGGCCGGCCCGGGTGCCAACCGGGCGCCCGGGGCGTTCTGGAAGTCCTGGCACGGCCCCCTGACCGAACTCGGCCGGCGCGACCCGGTGGTCCGGGCCCGCCTGCTGGAGCTGATGCCCGACCCGGCCGGCACCGACGCCGCCGTGAACGACACCGCCTGGCTCGTCCTGCTCGCCGAGACCGGGGCCGAGCAGCTGCTCACCGGCCCGCGCGCCGAGGGCGCCGAGCCCGCCGCCGCGTGGCTGCAGCGCTGGTGCCACCACCTCGGGCGCGGCTGGCGCTCCCGGCCCAGCTGCGCCGCCACCGTCGCCCTGGCCGGCCGGATGGCCGAGCGGCTGCGGGCCGACGGTGTCCCGGTGGACCTGTACACCGGCGTCCACAGCAGCCAGACCCAACTCGACCTGCTGGACCGGCTGCTCGCCGACGGCGTGCCCGTCGCCGACCCGTCGGCCACCCTCCGCTTCGACCTCAAGGACTGGGTCGACCAGTGCGGCCCCGACAGCGCCGGCCTCGCGGCCGTCGCCGCCGACCCGCGGTTCCGGCCCGTCCTGCGCGCCGCGACCCCGCCCGCCTGGGAGACCGCCGTCAAGCGGCAGGTGCCCGCCCTGCCGCTGCTGCGCCGCCTGTTCGAGGAGTGGGCCGAACTCCGGACCGACGAGCTGACCGCCGCCCGAGGCCTGGCCGGCGCCGCCGACCTGGTGAGCTCGCTGAGCCCGTACCGCACCGCCGTGCGGGCCGTCGCCCCGGCCGCCGCCGAGCGGATCGCCGCCCTCGACGTCACCGCCCTGCTCGCCGGGGCGCTCGGCGCCGGCATCCTCGACGAACTCGGCTGGCCGGCCCTGGAAGAGGCCCTGGCCAAGCTCGCCGACCCGGCCGACCCCGCCAAGCCCGTGGACCCTGCGGACCTTGCCGGCCCCGACTCCGCCGTCCCCGACTCCGCCGGACCGGACTCCGAGTCGCCCGACACCCCCGGCCTCAACGGCGGGCGCCTCACCGGCCTGATCGTCGAGGACGCCTGGCCGCACCTGATCCTCGCCCGCCACGACCAGGCCGTCGTGGTCGGCCCGCAGGGCGTCCTGCTGGAGCACACCCTGCGCCTGCCCCCGGCGAAGGAACGCTGGAACCAGCCCCGGCTGCGCTTCGTCGACGGCGAACTCCTCGTCGCCTGGCACCAGGACGGAAAGCAGCACGCCTACTGGTCCAGCCAGCCCGGCGAGGTCGTCGAACTCACCGGCGAGACCATCACCGGCTACCACTACGGCGACCGGGATCCCGAGCCCCCCTCCCTCCCGCTGCCCGGCGGCGGCCGCACCACCGGCGAACGCCCGCTGCACCTCGGCGACACCCGGATGCCCGCCGAACACCGCGTCCTCGGCGACGGTACCGGCCACTGGACAGTGCGCTACGGCCAGGACGGCGCCGTCCTGCGCGAACTCGACCCGCACACCGGCGCCCTCGGCCGCGCCGCCGAACCACCGGTGATCGCCGCCACCGCGGCCGCCGGCCGACTGACCCTCACGCGCGCCCGACTGCTGCCGCTCCAGCCCGGCCTGGAGCAGACGCCGCTCGGCACCGACGGCACCGTGCTCGGCAGCTGGGTCCGGGTCGACCTCGACCGTGCCGTCACCACCACCACCGCCGACGGGCAGGTCATCGTCCTGCCGATCACCGACGGCCACCCGGACCACGTCCCGGTCGGCCGCCTCACCCTCCCCGGCCAGGCGCAACCGGTCGTCACCGAGGCGCAGCGCGACGGCCTCGCCCTCACCCTGCCCGACCTGGCCGTCGAGACCGACCGCACCGTCGACCTGCGCCCCTGCCGCCCGGGGGACTTCGCCGCCGCCGGCACCGCGCTCGTCCCCCCGCTCGACCACTGGCACGCCCTGCGGCCCCGCGACGAGGCGGGCTCACGCGTCCTGCGGGCCGTCGACACCGAGCAGGCGGCCCGCCTGATCGACGCCGCCTGGCCGACCGACAGCCGGCCCGTGCCCGAGGACGAGCAGCGCTGGATCACCGCCCAGGGCGTCCGACGCCCGCTGGCCCAGTCCGGTGGCGCCCGCCGCGTCCTGCCCGTTCAGGCGGTCGGCACCGTCCTGCCCGGCATCAGCCACCCGCTGCTGCTCGCCGGGGTCGCCGGGCTCGCCCGCACCGCCGCCGACCTGCTCGACCGGATCGCCCGGTTCGTCCCGCAGCCGGAGGCCGAGAAGCCGTCCAAGGCCGAGGCCGCCGAGTACCGGCCCGAGCACGGCCGCGACCACGAACTGCGCGAGGCCGTCACCACCCTCCTGCCCGACGTCGCCTGCTTCGGCCCCAACTGGGGCGGCGGAGACCGGTGGCGGGTGCTCAACAACCTGCGCGCCGTCACCGCCGTCCTGGCAGACCCGCCGGCCGCCACCGGCGAGGGCTGGAGCACCCCGGCCACCGTCACCCTGCAATACGGCGGCACCCACCACGGCTGGCTGCACCTGCTCGGCCGTCTCGACACCCTCGCCTACGCGGTGGCCGCCCCGCTCACCGAACCGGCCCACCGCTCCAGCCTCGTGCTGCTCCTCGGCGAACTGACCGAGGGAGTGCTCGCCGACCGCGGCGCCACCCTGCGCGAGATCGTCCTCGGCGAACCCGCCGACCGCGCCAACCGCCACCAGCCCGCCGTCCCCCGCGAGGGGCAGGTGCTGCGCCACGGCGACCGCACCGTCGTCATCCTCGGCCACCGCCGGCACCACGAGGGCACCGAGCAGTGGTACGCCGTCGACCACGACCCGAGCGGCGCGTTCGGGCCCGTCGCCCACTTCACCACCGTCAAGGAACGCGGCACCGAGGAGCGGGTCGGCGCCGCCTGGATCGCCGCGTTCCGGCAGGCGGCCGCGCTGCACGGAGGCGCCCCCTGGCAGCTCGACCGCGCCACCGCCTTCGGCGGGCTCACCGGGATCGGCGCCGCCCGCGCCGCCCTGCTGCTCAGCCCGCCGCCCGGGCTCTTCCAGTGGCACAGCGCCGTGCTGCCCGCCGACCGGCTCGCCGAGTACGGCCTCAAGTCCACCGAGGCCAAGGCCGCTCGGGACTGGCTGCGCGGCCGCGACCGGGACGCCCTCGCCGACGTCTGGGGCGCCCTGCTGCCCGCCGACCCGAAGACCCTCTGGACGGAGGGCCCCGACCTCGACGCCGGCGCCGCCGCCTGGATCCGGCACTTCGGCCGGCTCGTCACCCTCCCCGAGGCCGCCCAGGCCACCGTCAAGGGCGCGCAGATCGAACACATCGAGGCGGTGCTCAACCCCGCACAGACCCCCTGGCTGACCGGCACCACGGCCTTCCGGCTCAGCGACGGCGGCGGGTCCACCCCCCAGCTGCTCGCAGAGGACCAGAGCGCCGCACCCGCCTCCGGCGACCTCGGCCGCGCCGTCGACGCCCTGCGCTGGCTCGCCTACCACCTGCCCGCCGACAGCCCGCTGCGCCCGCTGCTGCCCGCGGCCGCCGCCGCGCTGCGAAGCCGCCTCGCCGACCCCGACCTGCTGCTCGACTTCCACCTCGTCCACACCACCAAGGGCGCCTCGATGTCGGCCGTCCTGCGCACCCACTTCGGCCTGCCGGCCGCGGGCGGAGCCGACCCGAACGGACTGGTCGACTGCGGCCCGGCCCTCGTCCTGACGCCCTACCACGACGAGTACGAGCGGGTCTGGCTGCGCCCGTCCGGGCTCACCGGCCCCGACGACCCGGTGCTCGAACTGCTCGGCGGGCTGGGGGCCAGCTACTGGCTGGAAACCGAGCGGGGCGCCATCGAGGCCGTCCTGCGCGGCGAAGTGGAGCGCCTGGCAGCCGCCACCACCGAGGCGGTGGTGGCCGCCGACGGCCAGACCTGGCTACAGCACCCGCAGCTCACCGTCCCCGACCTGGTCGCCGAGGCGGCCCGGGCCCACGGCCTCGGCGAGGACGCCGCGGTGCTCTACCTCCAACTGCTGGCCCTGCCCGACCCCACCGACCGCAACGTCGCCCGCTGGACGGGCTGGAAGCCGGCCAGGCTCAAGCGCGCCCGCGTCGAACTCGCCGCCACCGACCTGGTGCTGGAGGCCAAGCGGGCCCGGGCCGGCCGCACCCTCTTCCTGCCCGGCGGCTGGCAGGAGGCCAAGGCCCCCGCCCTGCCCGCCGAGACGTGGAAGGCCGCCCTCTACGAACTGCCCACCCACCGCGTCCCGCTGCCCCACCTGCCCGTCCCGGAGCTGTTCGCCCGGGCCTGGCAGCGGACCCTCGACGGCGACGCCCCCGGCTACGAAGAGCTCCAGACCAGCAAGCGCAGGAAGGCCCGCCGATGAGCACCACGCCGATGAGCGCCACGCCGACGAACAGCACACCGACGGGCAGCACACCGACAGGCAACCCGAAGGCGAGCGCCGACACCGCCCCCGCGAGCCGGCAGATCATCCCGCCCGAGGAGAAGCACGCCGCCGAACTGGAGTTCCTGGCCGCGTACGACAGCGGCCCGCGCCCGCCCGGCTGGCGGCTCACCCCGCGCGCCGTCGTCACCTTCGTCATGGGCAGCGACGGCGAGAAGCTCAAGGCCGGCCGCCGCGGCCTCGCCATCGAGCAGAAGTTCGTCGGCGAGCGCGCCCTCGTCGAACGCTGCGTCGTCACCCTCGCCGGGGAGCGCGGCCTGCTGCTCGTCGGCGAGCCCGGCACCGCCAAGTCCATGCTCTCCGAACTGCTCGCCGCCGCCGTCTGCGGCACCAGCGCGCTCACCGTCCAGGGCACCGCCGGTACCACCGAGGACCAGCTCAAGTACGGCTGGAACTACGCCCTCCTGCTCGCCAAGGGGCCCAGCCGGGCTGCCCTGGTGCCCTCCCCGGTGCTCACCGCGATGACCACCGGGGCGGTGGCCCGCGTCGAGGAGGTGACCCGCTGCCTGCCCGAGGTGCAGGACGCGCTGGTCTCCCTGCTCTCCGAACGGCGGCTCTCCGTCCCCGAGTTGGCCAGCACCCCGGACGGACAGCTGCACGCCGCCGCCGGCTTCACCCTGATCGCCACCGCCAACCTGAGGGACAAGGGCGTCAGCGAGATGTCCGCGGCGCTCAAGCGGCGGTTCAACTTCGAGACGGTCGGCCCGATCGCCAGCCTCGCCGCCGAGGTCGAACTCGTCCGCCGGCAGTCGACCGTCGCCGTCGCCCGCGCCGGAGCCCCCTACGCGGTGGACGACGCCGTCCTGGAAGCCCTCGTCACCGCCTTCCGTGACCTGCGCACCGGCCGTTCCACCGAAGGCTGGGACGTCGAGCGCCCGTCCACCGTGATGAGCACGGCAGAAGCCGTCTCGGTCGCCACCGCGCTCGGGGTCACCGCCGCCTACCTGCCCGACGGCGGCGACCTGCTCGGCCGCCTCCCCGGCCAACTCATCGGTGTCGTCCGCAAGGACGACCCGGCCGACGCGGCACGGCTGCTCGGCTACTGGGACGGGCCGGTCCGCCGGCGCGCCGAACAGGGCGCCGGCACCTGGCGCACCCTGTGGGACCTCCGCTCGGCCCTGGAGGCATGAGGCGATGACCAGCACGGTGACGCCCGCCCCGGCCGGCCCCGATCACCAGGCCGGCCGCGACCACCAGGACGGCCCCGTCCGTCCGCTCCGCCCCGGCCACCTGGACGGCCTGGACGACCCGCGCCCGGCCGTCCGGGCCGAGGCCGAGCGGCTGGCCGCCTCCGGCACCGGCCGGCCCGGGCCCTACCTGATCGGCGTGCGGCACCACGCGCCGTCGCTCAGCGCGGTCCTCCCCGCGCTGCTCGACGCCGTCAAGCCCGAGGTGGTGCTGGTCGAACTCCCCGCCGAGTTCCAGCCCTGGCTCGGCTGGCTGGCGGACGAGGACACCCAGGCCCCCGTCGCCCTCGCGGCCGCCCCGGCCGGCCGCGAGGGCGGCCGGGGCCCCGCCGCCGACTCCGGCCCGGGCCGACTCGCCTTCTACCCGTTCGCCGACTTCTCCCCGGAGCTGGTCGCCCTGCGCTGGGCCCGGCGCAACGGCGTCGAGACACTCGCCTGCGACCTCCCGCTCGCCCACCGCACCACGCCCCACGAGGAACAACAGCCCGCCCCTGGGGCCCCCGGCGCCCCCGGTGTCGCCGACGCGCTGCGCCACCGCCTCACCGGGCGCGATTCCGACGACGACCTGTGGGACCGCCTCGTCGAGACCGCAGCCCCCGGCTCCACCCCCGACGCCGTCCGGCGCGCCGCCCTGCTGGTCGGCTGGGCGCTGCGCCGCGACGCCGAGACCGGCCCCGGCGTCGACCCGTACGACCTGCGGCGCGAAGCCTGGATGCGTGCCCGGATCCGGGCCGCGGCGGCCGACGGGCGCCGGGTCGCCGCCGTCGTCGGCGCCTTCCACGCGCCCGCCCTGCTCGACGGGCCCGCCGCCACCGAGGAACCGCCGCACCCGGACCACCTCGGGCACGCCCTCTCCCTGATCCCCTACACCTACCCGCTGCTCGACGCCCGCTCCGGCTATCCGGCGGGCATCCGCGATCCCGAGTGGCAGCACACCGTCCTCGACGCCGGCGGCGACCCCGACCGCCTCACCCGGGCCCTCACCACCACCGCCGTCCGGATCTGCGAAGCACTGCGCAGCCAGGACCACCCCTCCGGCCCGGCCGACGCCCGCGAGATCGTCCGCCTCGCCGGAGACCTCGCCCGCCTGCGCGGCCACGCCGCCCCCGGCCGCGGCGAACTCGTCGAAGCCGTCCAGACCGTCCTCGCCCAAGGCGAACCCCTCGGCCGCGGCCGGGCCGTCGCCCGCGCCCTCGAACGCGTCCTGGTCGGCACCCGAACCGGCCGCGCCACCCCCGCGGCCCCGCGCAGCGGGCTCGCCCCCGCCGTCGAAGCCCTCCTCGCCGACCTCGGCCTCCCCGGCCCCGCCGACCCCGAGCCCCGCGAACTCCGCCTCGATCCGCTGCGCACCCCCCTCGACCGCCGCCGCGAGATCCTCCTCCACCGCCTCACCGCCTGCGGGGTCCCCTACGCCGACCCCGTCACCACCACCGGCGCGGGCGGCACCGAAGCCATCGGCACGCGCTGGCGCCTCCACTGGACCCCGGCCGCTGCCGCGATGCTCACCGTCGCGGGCGCCCGAGGCGTCACCCCCGCGCAGGCCGCCGAAGGCACCCTGCGCGAACGCCTCCGCCGTGAACAGCAGGCCGACGGCCCCACCGCCCGCGAGGTCCTCCAAGGCCTCACCGACGCGGCCGCCTGCGGCCTTCCGGCCCTCGCGGACACCCGCCTCACCCAACTCGCCACCGTCCTCCCGTCCTCCGGCACCCTCCCCGAACTCCTCGACGCCCTGGCCCTCCTCGACCGCCTCGCCGCCGGCCACCTCCCGGGCTACCCCCCACTCGACACCCCCGACACCCGAGACACCCCCGGCGCCCCCGGGGCTCTCGCGCCGTCGCCCGACCTGGGCGCCGCCCCCGGCGGGTCCGCCGAGCCCGGCCGGCAGGAGCCGGCGCACCTCGCCGCGTTCCCCGACGGCTCCGCGCCGTTGCCCGGTGCGGGCGGGGCGTCGGCCGGGCCGGCGGGGCGGTTGGGGGCGGTGGGCGAGGTGTTGACCGTGGCAGCCGTGCGGCAGTTGGAGGGGTTGGGCGGGTCGGACGATCCGGCGGATGCGCGGGCGCTGGTGGAGCTGGCGCGGCGGGCGGATCTGGACGGCGGGTTGCGGCTGGGGCACGTGCTGGCCGAACTCGCGGACCGGGGGAGTCCGTTGGTGCGAGGCGCAGCCGGAGCGGTGCGGGTGCTGCTGGGGCGGGAGCGGGCGGAGACGCTGGGCGGGCGGGCGGCTTCGTGGGTGGACGGGGCGACCGGCCCGGAGGCCCGGCACGCGCTCGGGCGGGGGCTGGTCGGCCTGCTGACGGCGGCGGAGGGCCTGTTCGCCACCGCGCCGGAGGCGCTGGAGCCCGTGCTGGAGCGGATCACCTCGCTGCCCGACGCCGCCTTCCTGGACCGGCTGCCGGCGTTGCGCGGGGGCTTCGACACGCTCAGCCCGGCCGCCCGGGACCGGTTGCTGGTCCTGGTCGAGGAGCGCCTGGGCACCCGGCTCGCAGGCCTGCCCGAGGAGGTCCCGCCGGCGGTGGTGGCCGGCTGGGTCCGCGCGGATCTGGCCGCCCGCGCGGCGCTGGCCCGGCGTGGCCTGCTGCCAGCGCCCGGGGGCGATCCGGCGCCCGAGCCACCGCACCGCGTCGAGCCGCTCCCTTCCGTGCCCGTCGCCACGCGGCACGCCCTCGCCCCGGCCGAGCGCTGGCGGCTGCTCCTCGGCCGCCCCGGCAGCGGTGGCCTGAGCGGGCGGTGCGCCCGACTCGCCACCGCCCTGGACGAGTTGTACGGCAGCGGGCGAGGCGAGGGCTCCGGCCCGGGCCTGGACGGGCGGTCCGGGCGGGGCGGCCGCGAGGCGCCCTTCCCGGGGGTGCGGGAGTGGGCCGAGGAACTGTCGGCGCTGTTCGGGCCGCGAGTCCGGGAGGAGGTGCTGGCGGCCGCTGTGGCGCAGGGTCGGACGGACGTCCTGGAGGCGATCGAGCCGGGTGCCGTCCGCCCGTCGGTCGACTTGCTGCGCACGGTGTTGGAGCACGCGGGCGGCCTGCCGGAGGCGAGGGTGGCGCGGCTGCGTCCGCTGGTGCGGCGTCTGGTGGACGAGTTGACGCGCGCGTTGGCGACCAGGCTGCGTCCGGCGCTGACCGGGATCAGCGTGCCGCGGCCGACGCGTCGGCCGGGTGGCGGACTGGACCTGGACCGGACCATTCGCGCCAATCTCGCCACGGCCCGCCCGTCGGGGGACGGCGGCACACTCATCGTGCCCGAGCGTCCGGTGTTCCGGACCAGGGCCCGGCAGGCGGCCGACTGGCGGCTGATCCTGGTCGTGGACGTCTCCGGGTCGATGGAGGCGTCGACGGTCTGGGCGGCGCTGACGGCGTCGATCCTGGCCGGGGTGCCTTCGCTGAGCACCCACTTCGTGGCGTTCTCCACCGAGATCGTCGACCTGACCGAGCGGGTGGAGGATCCGCTGAGTGTGCTGCTGGAGGTGCGGATCGGTGGTGGCACCAGCATCGCGGGCGGGCTGCGGTATGCGCGGAAGCTGGTGACGGTGCCGTCCCGGACGCTGGTCGTGGTGGTCAGCGACTTCGAGGAGGGCGGCCCGGTGGGCGGGTTGCTGGCCCAGACCCGGGCACTGGTGGATTCCGGTGTGCACCTGCTCGGCTGCGCCGCGCTGGACGACACGGGGACGGCCCGCTATTCGAAGGCGGTCGCGGGCCAGTTGGTCGCGGCCGGTATGCCCGTGGCGGCGTTGAGTCCGCTGGAACTGGCCCGCTGGGTGGGGGAGAAGGTGCGATGAGCGTGGCGGAGCGGACGAGCGGCTGGCCGGCGGTCCGGCCGGAGGTGGTCGCGGAGGTGGTGGCCGGGTTGAGCGCCCGGTTGCAGAAGCGGCTGGACGGCGCGGCGGCGAAGCTGGCGGAGCGGCCGGTGACCCGTTGCGGTGACGAGTGGCGGGTGGAGGTGGACGAGGAGACGGCGCTCGTGCTGCACGCCCCGGGCGCGGTGGTCGCGGATGCGGCCGGCGTCCGCTGCGGCTGCCTGCTGGCCCCGGCCTGCGTGCACCGGGCCGCTGCGGTCATGCTCTGCCCGTTGGCCGAGCTGGCCGATCTGGCGGAGGAGCCCGAGGAGCCCGAGGAGGTCGCGCCGACCGAGGCGGCCCCAGCGCCCTCGGAGGAGCCGCAGGAGCGACGGGAGCCACGGGAGTCACAGAAGTCACAGGAGGCGCAGCCCGAGGCCGGGCCCACCCCGGTGGAGGTGGCGGCGGCCCGCCACCTCCACCGGGCCGGGTGCGCCGTGCTGGCCGCCGGGGTGAGCGGCGCGGGGGCGGTCGCGCAGGCCGAGTTGCTGCGGGCGGCCCACCGGGCGCGGCTGGCGGGGTTGTACCGCCCGGCGGCTGCGGCGGTCGTGGTGGTGACGAGGGTGCGCGCGGCCCGGTCCGGGGCGCCGGAGCACCGGCTGGCGGACCTGGTGGCCGGTCTGCGCGAGCTGCTGGACCTCACCACCGCCCTGAGCACCGGCTCCGGCCCGGTCGCCGAGCTGCGCGGCACCGCCCGCCAGGCGTACGGCGAGGAGGGCGGTTTGCGGTTGTACGGGCTGTTCACCGAGCCGGTGCTGACGGCCACGCATGCGGGGGTGGTGAGTTGGGCGGTGGACGCCGGGGGCCGGCTCAGCACGGTGGCCGAGGTGATGCCGCACGGTGACGTGGCGGCCGCCGCCCCGCAGGCGGTCGGGGCGGGCAACCGGACGGTCCGGCTGGGGGAGGCCCCGCTCAGCCACCGGGAGTTCAGCCGTGCCGGGCTGGCCGTCCAGGGCGCCACCCGGTCCGCCGCCGGGCGGCTGGGCGCGGGTGCTTCCGTCCGGGCGGTCCGGGCGGCGGGCGCGGCGTGGACGGCGGAGCCGGTGGCCGCGCTCTGGGCCGAACCGGTGGCCGCCCAGGTGGCGCGGGCGCTCGCGGCGGAGTCGCTGCCGTACGAGGGCCGCCCGGCCGGGAGCGACCTGCTGTTCCTGGACGTGACTCTGCTGGGCCCGGCTCCGGTCGGCCCGGGCGGGTCGCCGAGGCTGCTGGCGCGCTGCGAGGGCGGTGCTGATGGCGCCGACGGCGGCTTGGAGGTCGGTCTGTGCACGGGGCACGAGCACCCGGGGCTGGCCTTCCGGGCGAACCTCGCACTGCTCGCCACCGCGCCCGGCCTGCGGCTGCGGGTGATCGGCCGTCTGGAGCGATCGGACCGTCCGGAGCTTCGCCTGCTCGCGATCGGCACACCCCCGGAGCCCTCGACGGCCCCCGAGGCCCCCGGCCTTCCCTCGCTCGCCGTCCCCGCGGACCGGGCCGACCGGGTCAATCTCGGCCTCGAACGCCTCCAGACCGCCGACCTCCAGACCGCCACCCCCACCGATGCCGTGCCCGGTTTTCCGGTCGGTCTCCCGAGCGATGCCCCGTACGGGCCGCCCGTCCACGTGCTCGGCCGCCGGGTCGAGCAGGCGGTCACCACCGGGCGCCATGCCCTGGCCCCGAGCGCGGCCACGGCGGCCGCCGACGGGAGCCTGCTGCGCGCCGCCGGGCTGGTGACGGCCGCCGAGCTCCTGGACGCCCTGCGGGCCGCCGCGGCCGACCGGCGCCGCGACGTGTTCGGCCGGGTTGTCCCGGACGACCACGACGCCTTCGCCGGGTCCTGGCTGGCGGCCGCCTCCTACACGGAGGAACTGGCCGCCGCGCTCTGCGCCGCCGCCTGGGCCGGGGAGCCCGCCATGGACCGGCATCGAGGGGAGGTATAAGGAAAACTATTTGCACAGACAGCTAATCCGCGCCGGCTGGCATACTTGTCCCAGGGAAGACGTCACGAGACGTGCAGGGAAGTGGAAGGGAAGGCGAGCGATGGGTATCCGCGACGACGCGGCCGAGGTCCGGGCCCGTGGCTGGCGGACTCTCGCCGCGCTGCACGGGCTGATCGACGCGGCGCTGGAGAAGGCGTTGCAGGCGGAGCACCGGCTCTCGGTGGTCGAGTACACGGTGCTGGACGCCCTGTCGCGGCAGGACGGGTGGCACATGCGGATGCAGCAGCTGGCCCGCGCCGCGGCGCTGAGCAGCAGCGCGACGACCCGCCTGGTGACCAGGCTGGAGGACCGTGGGCTGCTCAGCCGCTACCTCTGCGCCGACGACCGGCGCGGGATCTACACCGAGCTGACGCCGGAGGGCCGCACCCTGCTGACGGCCGCCCGCCCGGTGCACGACGCCACCCTGGAGGCGACCCTGGCGCAGGCCGCCGAGGTGCCGGAGCTGGCGCCGCTGGTCCACGCCCTCTCCGGACTCGACGACCCGGCCGCCGGCCGCACCCCGACCAACGCCTGAACCTCGACCAACGCCTGAACCCCGACCCCGGCCCCGACCCCGACCCCGACATCAAGTCCGGCGCCACCCCCGGCGACCCCGCACGGCCCGGACGCTCAACGCCGCCCGGCGGACAGGGCGTTGCGGTGCACCTGGTCGAGCAGGGCGAGCAGCAGTTCCTTGCTGGACGCCCGCTCCCGCACGTCGCAGAGCACGATCGGGACCTCGGGGCCGAGGTCGAGGGCGCGCCGGACGTCCTCGGGGCTGGCGTCGCGGCGGCCGTGGAAGCAGTTGACGCCGATCGCGAACGGGATGCCGCGCTGCTCGAAGAAGTCCACGGCGGCGAAGCTGGATTCGAGCCGCCGGGTGTCGGCGAGGACGATCGCCCCGAGGGCGCCGAGCGCGAGGTCGTCCCACATGAACCAGAACCGGAACTGGCCGGGTGTGCCGAACAGGTAGAGCACCAGGTCCTCGCGGACGGTGATCCGCCCGAAGTCCATCGCCACGGTGGTGGTGGACTTGCCCTGGACGCCGTCGAGGCTGTCGACCCCGATGCTGGCGCGGGTCATCCGCTCCTCGGTCTGCAGCGGTTCGATCTCGCTGACCGAGCCGACCATGGTGGTCTTGCCGACGCCGAAGCCGCCGGCGACGAGGATCTTGACCGCGCCCGGCACCAGGCTCTGGGTCGTCAATTCGGGTCTCCTGGAGTGGGACTGAGAGGTGCGGGGCGGTCGGGTCCGCCGGGTCAGAGCCGGCGGACGCCCTCGATCACGGCCTGGATCAGCGAGATGTCCGGCGCCTCGGCGAGCTGGACCGGGGCGCGGGTGAGGATCAGCCGGGCCTCGGCGAGGTCGTCGAGCAGCACCTTGACGACGCTGACGGGCAGGTCGAGGGTGGCCGCGATCTCGGCCACGGCCAGCGGGCGTTCGCGGCACAGGTCGAGGATCGCGGCCGGTTCGGGCGTGAGCCGGCTGGTGTCGGTACGCGGGTCGGAGGTGACCACCAGGGTGATCAGCGCGAATCCGTCACGGACCGGGCCGGTGCGCCCGTTGGTGATCGCGTAGGGGCGGACCAGATGGCCTGCGTCCTTGTCGTAGAACCAGGCCTCCTCGGCGTCGGCGGTCACGCACCGCCACCCGCGCCGGCCTGGCCTGCGTCGCTGCGCGGTGCCGCGGTGAGGTACTGGCCGACCTGCTTGACCAGCATGTTGATCTCGTAGGCCATCAGCCCGGCGTCCACCTGCTCGCTGGTGAGGACGGCGAGCCGGGCGCCCTGCCCGGCGGTGGTGACGAACAGGAACAGCTGATCCATCTCGACCACGGTCTGCCGGACCCGGCCGCCGTTGAAGCGGTGGCCGGCGCCGCGGGCGAGGCTCTGCAGACCGGAGGCGACGGCGGAGAGGTGTTCGGCGTCGGCCCGGTCGAGGCCCTGGGACGTGCCGACCAGCAGGCCGTCCTCGGAGAGGACGATGGCGTGCCGGGTCTCGGGTACCCGCGCCACCAGCTGGTCCAGCAGCCAGTTGAGGTCGCGCTGGGTGTCGGTGTGCTGCGTCATCACTGCTGTTCCTTGGCTTCCTGAACGGCGGAGGCCTCCCAGGCGGCGGAAGGTGCGGCCGGGAGGTGGGGCGCGGCGGGCGCCTGGGGGGCGGTGGGGGTGGTCGGCGCGTCGGGGTCGGCCGCGCGGGCGGTCCGGGTGCCGCGCTGGATGGCGGCCATGGTGGTGCGGGAGCGCTGTGGCGACGGTTCGTCGGCCCTGGCGGCCCGGGTTCCTCCGGTGGCCCCGGTTTGTCCGGCGGCTCCGGTGGCTCCGTGCCAGGGCCCGGCCGGGGGCGGCGGGCCGACCACGGGGGGCAGCATGGCGCCGGGAGCGTGGGCCTCGCGGAGCTGCTCGGCGAGGCTGGCGTTGCGGACCCGCTGCGGCAGGACCCGCGGGGTGCGCAGTTCGCCGTTTGGGCCGTGGTCCGAGTGCTCCTCCTGGGCGGGTCCGTGCGCGGGCGCAGGAGGCTCGGCGGTGGCACCGTCGAAGGGCCCGGTCGTGGGCCCGGCCGTGGTTCCGGCCGTGGTTCCGGCCGGCACGTCCGCAGCACGGCCGTCGGCCGGCGGCCCACCGGGCGGGATGTCGGACGGGACCTCGTACGGGCGCGGGAAGACGGGCCGGGGGACGACCACGGCCCCGGGCAGACCGGGTATCTCGGCGCCGACCGGCAGACCGCCGTTGGCCGGGCCGGGGGCGGTTCCCTCGGCCGGGCCGCCGTCCAGGGGGTACTGGGCGAGCAGTTCGCCGATGATCACACCGCTGCCACCCGCACCAGGAACACCGGGCACCCCGGGACCACCAGGCACCACCAGGCCACTGGCCACACCACCAACCCCGGGCCCGCCGGGCGCACCCGGTTCGGCCCCGGGCGCCGGAGCGCCCGGCCCGGTGCCGATCAGCCCGCCGAGCGCGCCGGTCGGCCCCCCGTCCGGACCGCCGGGGTCGTTGCCGCCCGCCGCCCGCACGGGCTCGGGTACAGGGGTCCGGGTGACCCGCGCGCCGGACGGCAGTCCGGCCATGGCGGCCGGCTGGTCGGCCTGCTCCAGCAGCACCGACGGCACCAGCACCACGGCCCGGGTGCCGCCGTAGGGCGAGGGCCGCAGGGTGACCTGGATGTCGTGCCGGGCGGCCAGCCGCGCGACGACGAACAGGCCGAGGCGCAGGTCGTCGCCGAGGGCGGAGACGTCCAGCTCGGGCGGGTTGGCCAGGTAGTCGTTGAGCCGCTCGTACTCGTCCTCGCCCATGCCGAGGCCGCGGTCCTCGACCTCGACCGCCAGGCCCTTGGGGACTTCCTGCGCGGAGACCTGCACCTGGGTGTACGGCGGGGAGAAGGTGGTGCCGTTCTCGATGAGTTCGGCGATCAGGTGGATGACGTCGGCGACGGCCTGTCCGCTGAGTGAGGCGCGCGGCACGCCCTGGACGACGACGCGGGCGTAGTTCTCGGTCTCGGAGACGGCGCTGCGCAGCACGTTGACCATGGGCACGGCGTTGCGCCAGCGCCGGGCGGGCAGGGCGCCGCCGAGGATGACGAGGTTCTCGGCGTTGCGCCGCATCCGGGTGGCGAGGTGGTCGACCGCGAACAGTTCGCGCAGCAGCTCGGGTTCCTCGTGCTCGCGCTCCAGGGCGTCGAGCATGCTGATCTGTCGGTGGATCAGGATCTGGGTGCGGCGGGCGATGTTGAGGAAGACCTTCTTCGTCCCCTCGCGGCCCTGGGCCTGGTGGATGATGGCGGCGACGGCGGCCTGGCGGACGGCGGCGAGGCCGTCGGAGGTCTGCTGGACCTCGTCGCCGGTCCGGCGGGACGGTGACCAGGCGGGCGGTGTGGGCACGGGCTCCCCGGCGCGCAGCCGTCCGACGACCTCGGGGATCTCGTCCTGGGCGAGCGAGAGGGTGTCGGTGCGCAGTGCGCCGAGGCGGGCGGACAGGGCCCGCGCGGTCCGGATGCCGTGGGCCAGGCTGATCAGCAGGACCAGGGCGACGACGGCGCTTCCGGCGATCAGGGCGGTGCGGTGTTCGGTGCCGCGCAGCAGGTAGGCGGCGTAGCCCCAGGCGGCGGCGAGGCCCAGGCTGGGCACCAGTACGAGGGCGAGGAGCGAGCTGCGGAGCGAGCCGGACCGGCCGGCGCGGTGGGCCGTGCGGGGGGCCGATATGCCTGGCATCTGATTCCTTGTTGCAGGGCCGAGTCGCTGGGCCGAACGGCGGGCCGGCCTGTACGCGGTCCGGCCGGGGCTTCAGGGCGCCACGGCCGGGGTGGCCGGACGGGGTGACGCGGTGTCATCGTCCGGGCGGGGGTGCAGCACGGCCGCCGACGGCAGGAACGCTATCAGTCCCAGGTGCCCTCATCGCAACATCAACTGACGATCTGTGGACGGGTGGTGACGATGGTGGAGGAGTCCGGGGGGAGTGTCCGCCGGCGGAAAGTCGCAGCTCACGTCGGTCGCGGGTGGCACGTGGACGGCGCGCGGACGGCTCTCCGGGGGCCGGGAGAACCTCCCGGAGAGTCGTCAGGAACAGGTCAAGTCGCCGCCGTGCCGAACGTCCGCCCTCTCGGTTCGGGTGCCCGGCCCCGAGGGTGCCCGGCCCCGAGGGTGCCCGGCCCCGAGGGTGCCCGGTCCCGAGGGTGCGCAGTACCGATTCAGCCCGCCAGCGGTATCGGTACCACCTGCCCGCCCCCGATGGCCTGCAGCTCCACCGCGGCCTCCCGCTGGGACAGTTCGCTCCACGCCCAGCTCGCCAGGTCGGACAGCTCCGCCGACCACTGCTTGCCGTAGGTGCCGGAGGCGACCTGCCCGAGCCGCAGCCGCTGGACGTCCGAGGTCCCGGCCGGCGGGTAGACGTGGGTGGCGTCGCGCAGGTAGCGCTCGATGCTGAACTCGGCTTGCAGGCCCCGGGCGGCGTGGATCTCCATGGCGTTGCGCGCGGAGTCCAGCGCGTACTCGGTGTTGATGAGTTTGGCGTTCATCAGCTCGGCGTCGCAGGCCTTGCCGTGGTCGAGCAGGTGCGAGGCGTGGTAGGCGGCCAACTTGGCCGTCATCAGCCTGGACTGCATCTCGCCGAGCTTCAGCGCGATGTTGGGCAGTCGGTTGATCGGCTTGCCGTAGAGCACCCGCTCCTCGGCGAAGCGCGCGGTGTCCTGGACGATCGCGGTGTGGATCCCGAGCGCGACGGCGGCGAGGTTGAGCCGGCCGTAGAGGGTGGAGGAGGAGTAGGCGACGTCCAGGCCCTGGCCCTCCAGGCCCAGCCGGTTGCCGACGGGGATGCGGCAGTCCTCGAAGACGATCTCGCCGAAACTGAAGCCGTGCAGGCCGCTCTGCGAGCCGAGTTCGCCGACGCGGAAGCCGGGGCGCCCGCTCTCGACCAGGAACGCGGACAGGCCCCTGCTGCCCTCGCCGGTGCGGAAGACCACGCCGTGCACGTCGCCGATGTGGGAGTTGCCGACGAACCACTTGCGGCCGTTGAGCACGTACTGGTCGCCCTCGCGGCGGGCGGTGCCGGACATGCCGAGCACGTGGCCGCCGCACTCCGGTTCCGTGACGGCGATGGTCGGCAGCGACTCGCCGGAGGCGAACCTCGGCAGCCACTTGCGCCGTTGGGCGTCCGAGCCGAAGTGGATGACCTTGGCGACTCCGAGCTGTGAGGCCTGCGCCATCGCACCCATGGCGCCGCTGATCCGGGCGAGTTCCTCCACGATGATGGTCTTGGCGAGGTGCCCCAGTCCCAGTCCGCCGAATTCGCGCGGAATGGTCACCCCGATCCAGCCCCGCCGGGCGATCTCCCGCGACAGTTCGAACTCGACGGTCCGTTCGGCCTCCATTCGGGCCACGTGCGGGCGTACCTCCTTCTCCGCGAACTCCCGGACCTCCGCTCGGAGACTCTCGTGGCGCTCGTCGGTGAAGTAGTCCATCGCCATGCTGGGGTCCTCTCTTGTCAGTGGATGTGCCGTGCCTCCGTCCGTGCTGTCGAAGTCGCTCCAGCCGCTCCCCGGGAATGAGTGGGGGTTCGAGGTGGTGGCGGCCGACTGCCCCTTTGCAATCGGTGCATGCGGAACTCGGGGCGTCCTCCCCGGGGTTGGGAATGCCGCCCGTGTCTTCGGCAGGGCTCATTGTCGTATGGGCCTCCTGTGCTGACCCAGAGTCGATCTTGGATTGGCGGAAATCGGCCCGTCCTTACGCTGAGGAGTTTTGCCATGGCTCTGAGTGGGAAGTGATCTTGCCCCGCCGTGGCAACCTGCTGAGCGGCCGCTCACATGCGGCTTTGACTGTCCATCAGCAACGGTGATGAGCCGGACCGGGAGCACCGAACCGCCCGGATGTCTGATTACATGTGCGCCATGACTGATGTGATGAGCACTCAAGGCCAGTTCCCGGGTGCCGCCGGGGAGTCCGAGCGGACCCGCAGGCTGCGCAGCCTTGGTCTCAACGAACCGTCCGCGGACGAGGCCTTCGACCGCTTCGCCCACCTGGCCGCCAGCATCACCCGCGCTCCCATCGCGATGGTCAACTTCATCAACGACGAGCGCCAGATGTTCCGGGGGCTCTACATTCCGCCAAACTCGAACGACGTCGCGGTCGATGAAGGCGCTTCCTGGGCCGATCGGGGCATCGCCTTCGACCTTCCCACCCGTCAGATGCCGCTGAGTCACGGCTTCTGCCCGCATGTCGTCGCCCAGCGGTCCCCCCTCGCGCTCGACGACATCCTCGCCTACCCCCGGTTCTCCGGAAACCCGGTCGTCGACGAACTGGGCGTGCGCGCCTACCTCGGCGCCCCGCTCGTCGACGACACCAACACCGTCATCGGCACCGTCTGCGTCCTCGACCGGGAACCCCGGCAGTGGGGGCGCGAGCGGCTGCGCGACATCCAGCACCTCGCCGAGGCACTGCTCTCCGAGATCCGGCTGCGCGACAACCTGCTCGCCCAGCAGCAGGAGATGTTCGCCGCCTTCGACGGCTCCCCGTTCCCCATCATGCTGACCGACGGCCCCGGTCAGGAGATCCGCTACGCCAACGCCCAGCACGCCGACACCTTCGGCGCCCCGGTGGCGTACGGCGCGATCGGCCTGGCCTACCCGCAGCTCGGCGCCGCCGGCCTCCAGCAGGTCATCGTCGAGGCCTACCACACCGGGCGCAGCACCGTCCTCAACGACGTCCGGATCCAGTCAGGCCGCCCCGACGTCCAGCGCGGCCAGCAGATCTTCAGTTTCACCTGCACCCCGCTGCGGGCCGCGCGCACCGGCCAGGTCAACGGTGTCCTCACCGTCGGCATGGACGTCACCGCGCAGTCCCGCACGGAGGAGGAACTCGGCACGCTGGCCGCCCTGCTGGTCGACCGGCTCCAACAGAACGGTGCCACCCCCGTCGGCCGCCCGGGCATCGCCGGGGAGTCCGGTCTCGTCCTGCCGAGCTGAGCCGCCGACCCGCCGTCCGCGTGCGGCGTCGCCGTCCCCCTCCGCACCACTGCTCGTCGATCCGTACCACCGCGCACCACCCACCACCGTGGCGGGGCGCCTCTCACCCCCGAGGAGAGGCTCCCCGCCACGGTGCCGTCCGGGGGCGGGCCCGAGCGGGTGAACCGTCCCCGCCCGCGCCCCGGCCGCGTCCCGCCCGGCGGCCGCCGATGGTAGGCATGGGCCGCATGGACTGGTTCGCCGCCCCCGACTACTGGTTGAGCCGACTGCTCGTCCAACGCCTGCTCGCAGGCCTCTACCTGATCGGATTCCTCGCCGCCGCCGCACAGTTCCGCGCCCTCATCGGCAGCGACGGCATGCTGCCGGTGCCCCGCTTCACCGCCCGGGTCCCGTTCCGCCACTCGCCCGGACTGTTCCACCTCCACTACAGCGACCGCTTCTTCGCCGCCGTCGCCTGGAGCGGCGCCGCGCTCGCCGCCGCCGTGACCGCCGGACTCGGTGACGCCGTCCCGCTCTGGGCGTCCGTCCTGCTGTGGGCGGTGCTCTGGGGGCTCTACCTCTCGATCGTCAACGTCGGACAGACCTGGTACTCCTTCGGCTGGGAGTCGCTGCTGCTCGAAGCGGGCTTCCTCGCCGCCTTCCTCGGCAACGCCGACACCGCCCCGCCCACCCTGGTGCTCTGGCTGATGCGCTGGCTGGCCTTCCGGGTCGAGTTCGGCGCCGGACTGATCAAACTGCGCGGCGACCGCTGCTGGCGCGACCTCACCTGCCTGCGCTACCACCACGAGACCCAGCCCATGCCCGGACCGCTCAGCTGGTTCTTCCACCACCTGCCCGACCCGCTGCACCGCGTCGAGGTCGCCGCCAACCACTTCGTCCAACTCGTCGTCCCCGTCGGCCTCCTCCTCCCGCAGCCGGTCGCGAGCTACGCCGCCTGCACCGTCGTCGCCACCCAGCTGTGGCTGATCGCCTCGGGCAACTTCGCCTGGCTCAACTGGCTCACCATCACGCTCGCCCTCGCCGCCGTCGACCCGGCCCGCGTCGGACTGCCCGTCCACGCCCGCGTCCACCCCGCCACGCCCGTCTGGTTCGAGGCGCTGGTGATCGCCCTGACCGCGGCCGTCGCCGTCCTGAGCTACTGGCCGGTCCGCAACCTCATCTCCCGCCGCCAGGCCATGAACCGCTCCTTCAACCGGCTGCACCTCGTCAACACCTACGGCGCCTTCGGCAGCATCAGCCGCATCCGCCAGGAAGTCGTCGTCGAAGGCACCGACGAACCGACCCTCACCCCGCACACCGTCTGGCACGAGTACGGCTTCAAGGGCAAACCCGGCGACGTGCGCCGTCTCCCGCGCCAGTACGCCCCCTACCACCTGCGGCTCGACTGGCTGATGTGGTTCGCCGGCATCTCACCCGCCTACGCCCGCCCCTGGTTCCTGCCCTTCATCGCCCGCCTGCTCGCCGGCGACCCCGCGACCCTTCGCCTGCTGCGCCACAACCCCTTTCCCGGCACCCCGCCGACCCACGTCCGGGCGACCCTCTACCTCTACCGGTTCACCAGTTGGCGCGAACTGCGGGAAACCGGCGCATGGTGGCACCGCACCGCGCTCCACGAGTACCTCGCGCCGGTCGACCTCACCACCCTCGGCCGCGCCGGATACCGCCCACCCCTCGGCCGACGGCTCCGCACCGTCCCGCTGGACCGGCCGCGGCGGCCCGGGGCCCGCCCGGAGAGCCCGCCCGCCCGGCCCGACGGCCGTGGGCCCCAGTACCCGTCCGGCCCAACGCCCCACCACCCGTGCGGCCCTCCCGGGTAGCGGCCAGGCGGGGGGTATGGCACACGACACCCGCCCGTCGGGCGGTGGGTGCGTGCAAGGCTCGAACGGGCACCCGTATTCTGGGCGTCCACAACCGGCGGCCCGCCCGCGCGCCCCCCAGCCCCGCCCCCGGGGCACCCCGCGCAACCGGTCCGCCGCCCCCTCGCCGCCAGCCCCGCCGTCGTCGCCCAGAACCGGACCTCACATGACAGTGCTTCACTCGCGCAACGCCGACGCAGCCGACCCGGCGGACGTCGCCGACGCCGCAGACGTCAAGGACCCCCAGGACGCCAAGGCCACCACGGCGGAGACCGACCTCCGCGAGGACCTCGGCCGCTACGCCGAACTCGGGGCCTTCACCCTCACCGCCGACACCCACGCCTGGTACGCGGCCGTCGACACCGTCGCCACCCCCGAGGACGCCCGGGCCGCCTCCACCGCCCTCGCCGAACTGCGCGGCCGCGACCTCCGCCAGACCTGGGACGCCGTCACCGTCCTCGCCGCCGACGCCAAGCTCGACGAACCCGACACCGTCGCCAAGGCCGCACTCCTCGTCGAGATGCTCCAGCGCGTCCACCGCACCTCCGCCACCCTCACCACCGCCGCCTACGACGCCGACCTCGGCGCCCTCGCCGCCGCCACCGCCGACGGCACCTGGCGCCGCGAGAACGGCGTCAAGCTCTCCTGGCTGCGCGCCCGCTCCCTGCGCAAGCAGGCCACGGCCCTCGCCACCGACCGCCGCATCCGCCGCGAAGACCTGCACGAGGCACTCGCCTCCGCCGAGGTCGAGCGCCGCGCCTGGGCCGCCCTCGCCCCCGCCGGCACCCTGCCGGTCGTCCCCGCCGACGGCGCCCTGGTCGAGCGCACCGCCCAGGCCTTCGAGGCGATCAACACCGGACTGCGCGGCCTCGCCCGGATGCTCCCCGACCACGACCTCGACGGGCTGGCCTTCGCCGAGCTCGTCGACCTCGTCGAGCGGCTCGCCGCCGACGAGGGCACGCTCTACCGCCTGCCCACCATCCGCGGGCTGCGCACCACCCTTGAGGAGGCCGGCCTCGGCGACCTGCTCACCGAACTCGCCGCCGCCCGGGCCGACCGCCGCGCCGCCGAAGCCGCGTTCGCCGCCCGCCAGGCCCTGGCCGGCGGCCAGCGCGACGGGCTCGCGGGGGAGGGCAGCGCCGTCGAGGCTCCGGTTCCGACTCCGACTCCGGCTTCGGTCGAGGAGACGGTGACCGACGCGGACGCGGACTCGGGCGACGCCGAGGCTGTGGCCGTGGTCAAGACGGCCGAGGCAGCCGAGGAAGAGGCGACGGAGGAAGCCCCGTCCGCTGTCGTGGTCTCCCTCCCGGCGCCGTCCCCGGCCGCCGACGACCTGGTGGCCGCCGCGACCGCCGCCCTGGCGGAGGCCGCGGAAACCACGGAGCCCGAGGCCGTCGTCGAGGTTCCCGCTGTCGAGGTCGAGGTCGAGGTCGAGGTCGAGGTCGAGGTCGAGGTCGAGGTCGAGGTCGAGGTCGAGGTCGAGGTCGAGGTCGAAGCCAAGGCCGAGGTCGAGCTTGCGGAGGAGGCGCCGGTCCTGGAGGACGCGCCCGCCGTCGAGCCGGAGACGACCGAGGAGGCTGCGGAGCCCGAGACGGTCGCCGAGGTCGCCGCGGTCGAGGCTCCCGTGGCAGAGGCGGACGAGCCGGCGGCTGAGGTCGAGCCGATCGCTGAGCCCGCCGCTGTCGTCCTGGAGTCGGTTGAAGTGACCGAGGCCATTGAGGACGTGGAGCCGGTGGCTGAGGTCGAGGCCGTCGAGGAGGCGCCTGCCGTCGTCGTGGAGCCGGTGGCTGAGGTGGAGCCGGCTGCGGAGCCTGAGACGGTCGCCGAGGTCGCCGCGGTCGAGGCTCCCGTGGCAGAGGCGGACGAGCCGGTGGCTGAGGTCGAGCCGATCGCTGAGCCCACAGTTGTCGTGGAGCCGGTGGCTGAGGTTGAGGCCGTCGAGGAGGCGCCTGCCGTCGTCGTGGAGCCGGTGGCTGAGGTGGAGCCGGCTGCGGAGCCCGAGACGGTCGCCGAGGTCGCCGCGGTCGAGACTCCCGTGGCAGAGGCGGACGAGCCGGCGGCTGAGGTCGAGCCGATCGCTGAGCCCACAGTTGTCGTGGAGCCGGTGGTCGAGGTTGAGGCCGTCGAGGAGGCGCCCGCCGCTGTCGTCGTGGAGTCGGTCGAAGCGACTGAGGCCATTGAGGACGTGCAGCCGGTGGTCGAGGCCGAGCCGGTTGTTGAGCCCGCCGTCGTCGTCGTGGAGCCGGTGGCTGAGGTCGAGGTCGTCGAGTCCGCGCCCGCCGTCGAGTCCGCGCCCGCCGTCGAGTCCGCGCCCGTCGCCGCCGGTCGGCCCGAGAAGCCGGACTTCACGCCCGGCCGGCCCGTGACCGCCTACTCGGCCGACGAGCTGCTCGCCGTCGTCCGGTGGGTGGACGGTGACGGTGTGGAGCGTACGGAGGAGGAACTGCTGCGGGCGGCGATGAAGGAGCTGGGCTTCGCCCGCCTCGGGCCGCGGATCAAGGAGGCGCTGGGCGCCGCCGTCACCGCCGCGCGGGGCTGACGTACGAGCGGGGAACATCGGTGAAGGGCCCGGGACGCGGGATCGCGTTCCGGGCCCTTCCGCTGTCCCGCGCGGGTTCGGGGGTTTGTCAGCCCGTCTTGGTCCACGGCTGGCCGGTCATCAGCGCCTTGACGTTGGCCACGTACCCCGGGTTGGGGATGACCAGGCTGCCGACGACCTGGCCGGTGGCCGGGTCGGTGACGGTGTTGTAGTGCACATTGCCCGCCCCGGCGTTGTACGCGGAGATGACGAGGTCGAGCAGCGGCGTCTTGCCGGTGGCCGGGTCGGGGGAGAGGTCGTACTTGCCGTCGAAGGAGGAGTCGCCGTAGTAGGCGACCAGCCAGTCGAGCAGCTGGGTGCCGAGCTGGACGTTCCCGGGGAGGGTCTTCGCGTCGGAGTTGGTGCCGAACTTGCTGTTCATCCAGCTGATCGTGTTCGGCATGATCTGCATGGTGCCGATCCCGCCGTCGCAGGCGAGGATGCCCGACTGCCAGCCGCTCTCCTGCCAGGCGATCGCCTTGACCAGGTTGACGGGCAGCGGCGGGAGCTTGTCGGTGCCGCCGCTGCTGAGGTTGAGCGTGCGGGCCTGGCCGGCGGCGGTGGCGAGGGCCGCGCCGACGGCTTCCTTGGGCTCGTCGGGTTGGGGCTTGCTGGGCTGGCAGCTGCTCTGCAGCGGCGGGACGTGCGGGGTCGGCGGCGCGGGCGGCGGCGGGGGAGCGACCGGGCCGGGCTTGGCGACCGGCACGGGGGCCACGACGGCGGGCTTGGCGACCGGGGGCGGCGTGGCGGGCGCGGCGGGCGGGCTGCTCGGGGCGCCGGGCTTGGTGCCGGCGGCGGTCGGGGCCGGGGTTGTCGGGGCGGGCTTGCTGGACTTGCTCGCGGACGGGTTCGGGCTGTGGGAGGCGCTGGCCGTCGGGGAGGCGGTCGGCGTCGGGGTGGCGGTCGCGGACGGGCTCGCACTCGGCGTCTCGGTCGGTGTCCCGGTGGCGGCGACCGCCGTGGTGTCCGGCGCGCTGTTCTGGTGGTTGTCGGCGTGCTTGCTGCCGCAGCCGGCCAGGACGGCCGTCGAGACCGCTGCGGCCGACACCATGACCAGTGCTCTCCGGGATGCGCTCACTGCCACTGTGGTTCCCCCCACTCGTCACCGGCGGGCCCGGTGAGTGGCGGTCATCCTACGATGTGATGTTCATGCCCCCTGTGAACGGGTGGTCCAACGCGTGCGCGAGGACCGTCGGCGCCGTCACCAGGGACGGTCCGTACCAGGTCAGGTGGCGTCCGCTGACCAGCGCCGCCGGGACGCCGGGGAACGCCTCGGGGCCGTCCTGTGCCGTGAAGCGGTACGGATCGTCCGGGAGGACCACCAACTCGGGTCGGCAGGCGAGCAGTTCGGGCAGCGGAACGGCCGGGTAGCGCTCGGCGTGTCCGGCGTGGACGAGCCGGAGGCCGAGGCGGCGCAGCAGGTCCCCGGCGAAGGTGTCGCGGCCCAGGACCATCCACGGGCGGCGCCAGACCGGAACGATCGCCCGCGGGCCGTCCGGCGGGCGCCGGACCGGGGCCCACGCTGCCTCGGCCTGGTCCAGCCAGTCCGGGCGCGGGAGCGCGCAGGCGGCGGTGAGCAGCCGGTCGAGCGAGCGGAACGCGTCGTCCAGGGTGCGGATGTCGGTGACCCAGACCGGCATGCCGGCCGCCCGCAGCGCGTCCAGGTCGGGGCGCCGGTTCTCCTCGTCGTTGGCGAGGACGAGGTCCGGGGCGAGGGCGAGGATGCCGGGCACGTCCGGGTTCTTGGTGCCGCCGATCCTGGTGACCGCCAGGTCGGCCGGATGGCTGCACCAGTCGGTGGCGCCGACCAGCAGCCCGGGTGCGGTGGCGGCGACCGCCTCGGTCAGCGACGGCACCAGCGACACCACCCGGCGCGGCGGGCGCGGGCCGAACCGGACGGGCAGGTCGAGGTCGTCCCGCAGGACGGTGGGATCGGCCATCTGGCCACCCTACGCCGGGGGTCCGCGGACGGGCATCGGACGGGCGGCACGGGCATCGGACGGGCGATGGTCGGGCGGCGAACGGGTGGCGGATGGCGGGCGGGCGGACGGCGGGTGAACGGGTGCCGGGCGGTGCGGAAATCCCCGGGAACCCCCCGGACGGTCCGGCCGACTACCTGGTCCGGGTTCGCAGGACGGGCCCCTAGGGCGTGTCTGACAATTCCCACCGGGCGCGCGACGCCGGGCATCCCGCCTGGACGCACCGGCGAAACGTCCAAGTACGGCCCAGTACGAGGACGCTTCGCCGGCGCGCCCAGCCGGGCGCCCAACGCCGCGCGCTGATCCGCCGCGAATTGTCAGACACGCCCTGGCACGATCACCGACCAGGAGAATTGTCATGCGCCCTCGCGTTGTCTGCGGAATCGCGGCCGCCGTCGCCCTGTTCGCCACGGCCTGCGGAAGCGGCGCCGGAAGCGGTGCCGGAAACGGCGGCGGGGGAGGCGGAGAGCGCGGCGCGGCCGGCGCCGCCCAGACCGCCCCGGCCGGCGGCTACCCCGTCAAGGTGGCCGACTGCGCGGACCGGGAGACCACCATCGCCAAGGCCCCCGCCAAGATCGTCACCAGCAATGCCGCCGCCCTGGAGATACTGCTCCAACTCGGCGCGGGCGACCGGGTGATCGGCACCGGCTTCCCTCCCGGCAAGGGCACCCTCCCGCCGGCCCTGGCCGAACAGGGCGCCAAGGTGCCGGTGCTCGGCGACAAGACGATCCCCAAGGAGAAGCTGCTCGGCTCCGGCGCCGACCTCTACGTCGACACCTTCGGCGCGATGCCGATGATGGGCGGCGGCGCCACCGGGCCCAGCGAGGAGGAGTTCGCGGCGGCCGGCATCCAGCACGTCTACCTCCTCTCGACCGCCTGCGCCGGCACCCCCGAGGCCGCCAAGGCGCCGCGCACCGACCTGTCCGGGGTCGAGAACGACATCCGCCGCCTCGGCGCGGTCACCGGCACGGCCGCCCGCGCGGAGGAACTCGTCACCGGGATGGAGAAGCAGGTCGGCGAGGTGCGCACCGCCCTCGCCGGCGTCGCGCAGGCGCAGCGGCCCGGCTACTTCGTCTTCGACTTCGACGCCGGCACCAAGCAGCCGGTGGCGGTCTGCGGCCGGCAGGTCGCCAACGCGGTGATCACCCAGGCCGGCGCCCGCAACGTGTTCGCCGACTGCGACGCCGACTTCAAGCCCGGCTCCTGGGAGGACGTCGTCGCCAAGAACCCGGACTGGATCCAGCTCGCCGTCCGCAACCGGGGCAGCGAGGAGGCCACCCGCAAGGCCTTCGACGACGCCGAGGCGTTCCTGCGCGGCTTCCCCGCGACCCAGGGCCTGAAGGCCGTCCAGGAGGGCCACTTCGTGCGGCTCGGCTCCGAGGTCACCACCATCGCGGGCGTGCGCAACGCCGACGCCGTCCGGCAGATCGCCGCCACCGTCCACCCCGACCTCGTCAAGAACGGGCAGTAGACGGTGACGTCGGCCGTCTCCGCCGAACGGCGCGAGGAGCCCCGCCCGGCCCGCACCCTGCGGGCCGGGCCGCTGGCCGTCGCGCTGACCGCCGCCCTGGTGCTCGCGCTGACCGCCGCCGTGTCGTTCGGCGCGGTGGACATCCCGCCCGGCGAGGTCTGGTCGGTGGTCGCCCACCACCTCACCGGGCGGGCCCCCGAACCCGGCACCCGCGACCTCATCGTCTGGCAACTGCGCGTCCCGCGCGCCCTGCTGGCGGCGACGGTCGGGGCCGGGCTCGGCCTGGTCGGCACGGCCGTGCAGGCCCTGGTCCGCAACCCGCTCGCCGACCCCTACCTGCTCGGCATCTCCTCCGGCGCCTCCCTCGGGGCGGTCGCGGCGATCGTCCTCGGCACCTCGCTCGGCCTCGACCTCGCCTTCGGCAGCGCGCTCGGCCTCACCGTCTCCCTTGCGGCCTTCGCCGGCGCGCTCGCCGCGTTCTCCCTGGTCTGGCTGGCGGCCCGGCGCGGCGGCGGCTTCTCCCCGCTGCGCCTGGTCCTCGCGGGCATCGCCATCGCCCAGTTCCTCGGCGGCATCACCAGCTACCTCGTCCTGCAGACCCGCGACGAGCAGCAGACCCGTGGCGTGCTGTTCTGGCTGATGGGCAGTCTCGGCGGCGCCGTCTGGGCCCAACTCGCCGTCCCCGCCGTCGCAGTGGCGCTCGGTCTGGCCCTGCTCCAGGCCCGTGCCCGCGGGCTCAACGCGATGCTCATGGGCGACGAGACGGCCGCCGGGCTCGGCGTGGACGTCACCCGGCTGCGCCGGGAGGTCTTCGTCGTCACCAGCGTGCTGACCGGCGTGCTGGTCGCGGTCTCCGGCGCGATCGGCTTCGTCGGACTGATGGTGCCGCACGTCTGCCGCCTGCTCATCGGCGGCGACCACCGGCGCCTGCTGCCGCTGTCCGCGCTCACCGGCGCACTGCTGCTGGTCGTGGTCGACACCGTGGCCCGCACCGCGCTGGACGGCCAGGAACTGCCGATCGGCGTGGTCACCGCCGTCCTCGGCGCCCCCACCCTGCTCTACCTGCTGGACCGACGACTGGAGCGCACGTGAGGATCGCCGTCGAGGACCTGAGCGTCACCCTGTCCGGGCGGGCGGTGGTGGCCGGCGTCCACCTGGTCGCCGAGGAGGGGGAGATCGCCGGCCTGGTCGGGCCCAACGGCAGCGGCAAGTCCAGCCTGCTGCGCACCGTCTACCGGCACCTGCGGCCGAGCGCCGGGCGGGTGCTGCTGGCCGGGCGCGACCTGGCCGGGCTGCGCCCCGCGCAGTCCGCCCGGCACATCGCCGCGCTGCCGCAGGAGCGGGGCGGGGACTTCGAGTTGAGCGTCCGCGAAGTGGTCGCGATGGGCCGCACCCCCTACAAGCGGTCGTTCGCCGGCGACGACGCCGAGGACCACCGGATCACCGCCGACGCGCTGGTACGGGTCGGCATGGCGGACGCCGCCGACCGCCGCTTCGCCCAACTGTCCGGGGGCGAACGGCAACGGGTGCTGCTGGCCCGCGCGCTCGCCCAGCAGCCGGACGTCCTGGTGCTGGACGAGCCGACCAACCACCTGGACGTCCGGCACCAGGTCGAACTCCTCGCCCTGCTGCGGGACCAGCGCCGCACCACCCTGGTCGCGCTGCACGACCTCAACGCGGCCGCCTCCGTCTGCGACCGGCTGCACGTCCTGCACCGCGGCGCCCTGGTGGCCTCCGGGGCGCCGCGCGAGGTGCTGACCGCGGAGCTGCTGGCCGAGGTGTTCGGCGTCCGGGCGGCAGTGGTCGAACACCCGCTCACCGGTGACCCGTTGATCGCCTTCGACCACCGCACGCCGGCCGCCCCGACCCCGGCCGTCCCGACCGCCCCGGCTCCGGTGGAGGGTGCCGGGGCCGGGGCGGATGCTGGAGGGGCGGGGGTCGCCGGGTTGGACGCCGCCGGGGTGGAGCCTGCGCGTCAGAGCGCCTCGTAGTGGCTCGGCCGGCCGTCGAGTTCGACCAGCCGGCCGCGCTGCGCGGCGTCCTCGCTGCGCAGCAACTCCCAGTCCCCGTCGGCGCGGTGGAGTACCGAGGAGTGCCAGGGCGTCATCCAGGCGTCGGCGGCCTCCAGCAGCCGGATGCCGAACTTCGGTGCGCCCGCCGGTTGCGGGTGGATGGACAGCCGGACCGACCGGGGGTGCTGCTCGGCGATCAACTCGCCCCAGGCGCGGCTGCGCTGGATCACCCCGTACGCGCGGCGGCGGCAGTCGCGCTGCAGGGCGGAGCGGGTGCCGGTGAAGCCGACGGTGTCGTCGGTCAGGAAGCGGGTGATGCCGCGGTAGAGCCGCAGGGTCTCCTCGTCCGTCAGCACCTGCTCGCGCAACTCCTCGACGCTCGGCGCGTACTGGGCGTGCACCCGGGCGCGCTTGTCGTCGTACGGCAGGTCGCCGAGGACGTCCCGCAGGTCGAAGGTGGCGAGGTGGGCGAGTTCCTCGCGGGCGATCATCGCCGTCAACTCGTCGGAGTACTCGTCGATGTGGTCGTCGGGGACGTGGACGAGGTCGCCGAAGATGTGCCCGTCCGAGCAGATCAGGATCCGCGCGCCGGGCTCGTAGTACCCGCCGATCTCCGCGCAGAGCCCGTCGAGGAAGGTGAGCGACAGCCGTTCGCCCTCGTCGGGCAGGTGGCTGAGCACCTTCGCGGGGTTCGGCGACTTGCAGGGGAAGCCGGGCAGGGTGAAGAGGATCGGGTCGCCGGCGGTGATGAAGTCCGTCAACTGGGCCAGCTGGAACGGGAAATGCTCGGGCTTGGCGTCCAGTCCCGGGTCGGAGGCGCGGCGGTGCGGCAGCAGCAGGCCGAGGATCCGTGCGGCGAGCCGCGCGGCGTCCTGCTGGTCGGTGCCGCCCCCGGTGTTCGCGGGCTCCGGCGCGGGCTCCGGTGCGGGCGTGGGCGCAGGTGCGGTGTGGTGGTGGCGGGTGGAAACGGTGCCGGCGGGCGGCATGGTGGTCCTCCGTGGAAGGTGGTGCGGGCGTGGAGCGGACGCCGGGCCGACGTCGGGCGGACGTCGGCGGGCGGGCGCGGCCGCGGGGTGTTCGCAGGGCGGCCGGGGGCCCCGGCTCAGGCGCGCCGGTCGTAGTCGACGGGCAGCCGGTTGACCCCGCGCGCCAGGACGGCGGGGATCCAGGCGAGGGAGTCCAGGCCCTCGTCGGCGGCCTCGGACGGGCGCAGCCCGGGCAGCCGGGTGAGCAGGGTGGCGACGGCGGTCTGGAGTTCGGCCCGGGCCAGGGCGGCGCCGGGGCAGTAGTGGATGCCGTGGCCGAAGGCGAGATGGGCGTTGGGCGTGCGGTCGAGGTCGAGGCGGTCCGCGTCCGGGAACCGCGTCTCGTCCCGGTTGGCGGCGCACAGCGAGACGATCACCGAGTCGCCGGCCGGGACGGTGGTCCCGAACAGGTCTCCGTCCTCGGCGAGGAAGCGCCAGGTGGTGAGCTCGAACGCGGCGTCGTGGCGCAGCAGTTCCTCCACCGCGCGGGCCAACAGGCCGGGGTCGTGGGCAGGCCCCTCGGAGAGGGAGTCGCGCAGCCGGGCGAGCTGGTCGGGGTGGCGCAGCAGCGTGATCAGCATGGTGGTGATCTGGTTGGTGACCGGCTCCTGGCCCGCGACCAACAGCTGGAACACCATGGAGTCCAGCTCCTCGCGGCTCAACTCGCCCGCGTCGTGGGCGGCGACGAGCCGGCCCAGCAGGTCGGCGTCCGTCGTGGCCGGGTCGTGCCGGTCGTGATCATCGACGTCGTGATCATCGGCGGGGTTCCCGGCGCGCTTGTGGGCGACCACGTCGGCGATGTACGTCTGGAGGCCGCGCAGCCGCGCCTCGTACGCCGGACGGCCCGGATCGTGCGGGCCGACGGGCTGCACGACCTTGCCCCAGTCGCGGTCGAATCGCACCGCCAACTCGGCCGGCAGGCCGATCACTTCGGCGAGCACCCGGAACGGGAAGTGCGCCGCGAAGCCGGCCACCAGGTCGGCGCCGCCGGTCTCGGGCAGTTCGTCGACCAGCGCGTCGGCCAGCTCCTGGAAGCGCGGGCGCAACGACTCCACCCGGCGCGGCGCGAAGGCGTCCAGGACGAGCCGGCGCATCGTGGTGTGCTTGGGCGGGTCCTGGTGCAGCAGGTGGACCTGCAACTGGGAGTGCTGCGGCTCGGGCATGATCGACGCCAGCTTGTGCCAGTTCTCGTTGCCCAGCGCGTGGTTCTTGCCGAACCTGGGGTCGTTGAGGGTCTCGTGGGCGGCCTGGTAGCCGGTGACCAGCCAGGCGTGGATGCCGCTCGGGAACTCCACCCGGTGCACCGGCCCGGCCTCGCGCATCCGCCGGTAGAGCGGGTACGGGTCGCTCTTGTACGCGGGGCCGTACAGCGGTACTGGGTCCGGGAGTTGGTCGTACCCGTACGGGCAGCGCGGTTCGTCCGCCGGGTGGGCCGGCGCCGGATCGTGGACGGTGTCGGTCATCTGCGGTGTTCCTCCGGTGGTGCGGGCATGGCGGGGTGCGGGCTCTCGGGTATGGGCTCTGGGGTACGGGCTCTGGGCATGCGGGCGTTGGGAGTTGGGGAGGCGCGGTCCGGCGGGCTCAGGTCCGTGGGCGGCGGTGCAGGGCGAGCAGGGCCACGGCCGTCGCCGCGACCAGGGCGGCCAGGGCGATGCCCGTCCGGGTGCCGGTGGTGGCGCGGTCGCCGGCCAGCGCGGCGGCGCCGGCCAGGGCCGGGCCGAGGGCGAAGCCCAGGCTGCGGGCCAGTTGGACGGCGGAGCCCGCGGTGGCGAGCTTCCCGGGGGGCGAGGCGGTCATCACCAGGGCCTGGGTGGGGCCGCCGTTGAGGCCCATCCCGACACCGGCCAGGGCGAGCCGCCAGGCGATGTCGGCGGCGGACCAGCCGGTGTCCAGCGGGACGAGCAGCGCCAGGCCGAGGGTGGTGACGGCGGCGCCGGCGAGCGCGGTCGGGCGGGCGCCCCAGCGGTCGGCCAGCCGTCCGCCGACCCGGCCGGCCAGCACCATGCCGAGCGGGAAGGCCAGCATGGTGAGCGCGGTGGCGGTGGCGCTCTCGCCACCCGGACCGCGCAGGTGCTGGGCGAGCAGGTAGTGGCAGGCCGCGAAGCCGGCGGCGAGGGCCAGCACCGACGCGTTGACCCCGACGGTTCCGGCGGCCCGCAGCACCTCGGCGACCGGCCTGCCCCCGGGGCGGCGCAGCCAGACCAGCACCAGAGGGGCGGCGGGCAGCGCCAGCAGCAGCCACAGCGGCGCCTCCGGGGCCAGGGTCAGCGCGAGCAGCACGGCGGCGACGGCCGCGCCTATCAGGGCGGCGTCGCCGAGCGACGCCCGGTCGGGCGGGCGCAGGCGGCCCCGCCGCGGGGCGTACCGGCGCACGATCAGCACGGCGGCCAGGCAGACGGGCAGCTTGATCAGGAAGACCGCCCGCCAGCCGAAGTGGTCCAGCAGCAGGCCGCCGATGACCGGCCCGGTGACGGCGCCGAGCGGGCCGAGCGTCGCCGGGATGCTCATCGCCCGTCCGCGCGATTCGGGGCGGACGGAGGTGGCGGCCAGCACCGGCATCAGGACGAACAGCACCGCGCCGAAGGCGCCCTGGAGCAGTCGGGCGGCGATCAGCCAGCCCGCCCAGGGGGCGAGGGAGGCCAGCACGCTGCACGCGGCGAAGCAGCTGACGGTGAGCAGCAGCGCCGAGCGGGTGCCCACCTGGTCCAGCCAGCGCCCGGCGGGCAAGAGGAGTGCCACCAGCGGGAGTTGGTAGCCGAGGGTGGCCCACTGGGCGACCCCGGCGGACACGTGCAGGCTGGCCGAGATGTCGGTGAGGGCCAGGTTGACCACGTTCATGTCGAGCATCGCGACGAACGAGAGCAGCCCGGCGGCCACGACCAGGATCCACCGGTCTGCCGGTTCTGCCTGACTGTTCATCAACGTGGCGGCGGTCAGCGGCTGTTGCGCTGCCATGAAGTCCCTCCGTTGCCCGACTGCTGTCCCGGACACCGCCTCGGCGGCGGGGTCCGGTACAGCAGTCGGAGGCGCGGGGGCTCCAGTTCCGAACATGTGAAGGAATTTTCGGACGGACGGACGGACGGACGGACGGACGGACGGACGGACGGACAGACGGACAGACGGACAGACGGGCAGGCGGGCGGGCGGGGGTGGCGGGCGGCGGACAGATGACGACCGACAACTAACAACTAACAGATAACAGATTTCGAAATCTGTTATCTGTTAGTTGTCATCTGTTACCCGGCGCCGGCCTCCTGCCGTCCGTCCGCTCAGCAGGCCGCTGCGAGTTCCCCGCCCTCGGCCGCGCGGAGCCGGGCTATCAGTTCCTCCCGGGCGCGGGCGACGCGGGAGCGCACGGTGCCGATCGGGCAGCCGGCGACCTCGGCCGCCTCGGCGTAGCTCAGGCCGACCATCTGGGTGAGGACGAAGGCCTCCCGCCGCTGGGCGGGCACCCGGTCGAGCAGGTCCCCGAGCGCGACGCCGTCCTCGAACCCGGCCGCCGGTTCGGCTCCCTGTCGCTCCGCCGCCTCCTGCCAGTCCGGCAGCGCCGCGCAGCGCGGTCGGGCGGCGGCCGTCCGGTACCGGTCGATCACCGTGCGCCGGGCGATCGACAGCAGCCAGGTGCGGGCCGAGGAGCGGCCGGCGAACGCGGGCAGGCCGCGCAGCGCGCGCAGGAAGGTCTCCTGTGCGAGGTCGTCGGCGGACTGGACGTCGGTGAGGTGGGCGACGAACCGCCAGACGTCCCGCTGGGTGGCGCGGACGAAGGCCTCGACGTCCGGGGCCCGGCCCGCGCGGGCGGTCAGCGCGAGCGCGGTGAGCTGCTCGTCATCCACGGTGGCCTCCCACCCGGCCGGTCTCGCCGTGAGGGCAGTGCGGGACCATGGTCGTATGAGATGCGCGCAGTTCCGTACCGCCCTGTCGGCCCGGCTCGACGGCGAACCGACCGGACTGTCGGGTGGCCGGTTGGACGGGCACGTCGCGCGCTGCGCCGGTTGCCGTGCGTGGCTGGAGCGGGCCGAGCAACTGCGCGGCCGCGTCCGGGCGAGCGCCGCCGCCGGTCCGTCGGACGAGTGGTCGGCCCGTTTGCTGGACGGACTCGGCGTGCGGGGGCTCGGGGGCGGTCAGGCTCCGGACGGGCCGGAGGCCGTGGAGCGGTAGGACGGTGGCGCCGGTCCAAGCCGGTGCGCCGTCGTAGTCAGGCATGCGAAGGTCCTGAGGGGAGGGCTGGGAGCGGCGCCACCCGAGGCGGCGCCGCCGGCGTCCATGGGACTTCCGCGCGGCCCGCAGCGCCTCCACGGAGGAGACGGCGGGCAGGCGCGGGCCCGGGCCCTGGCGGCACGGCGGCGAAAGCACGGCCGAGCGGCAGGGCGACCTGCCCGCCGAGCGAACCCCGTGGGCCCTACGGTCCCCGGCGGCGGTGGGCTGCCGGGGGCGGTAGGCGCAGGAGTGGGGACGGCGGGCGCGTCAGCAGGCGAGGGCGAGCGCCGGCGGGCCGCGCCGGACCACGGCATGGGTGAGCAGCACCGACCGGGATGGCCGGGTCCGGCCGCCGGTGGGTCGGGGTGCAGCCGGCGGGCGGTAGCCGAAGGGGCGCGCGAACAGAGCCAGCAGCGGGAGCACCAGCACTCCCGCGACCACGGTGCCGAGCGCGCCGAGCAGGTCGAAGAGCCGGACCAGCGCGGCGTCACCGCGCCACAGCAGCAGCGCGCAGGCCAGCGCGGCGAGCGCGTGGGCGGCGATCATCCCGAAGGACATCCCGTGCGCCATGTCGTGTGCCATGCCGTGTGCCGTCCCGGAGGGCATCCCGTGTGCGGCGGATGCTCCGGACAGGCTCGACGTACCCGGCATGCCGGGCATCCCCGCCATCCCGGCCGCGTCCAGCGCCGTCCCATCGGCCGCAGCCGAAGCCGCAGCCGAAGCCGAAGCCGAAGCGGACGCGGACCCGGAGACCGACGCGGACGTGGATACCGATACCGGGGCGGAAACCACACCCGCCGCCGTCCCGTGGTGCATGCCCGCCATGGTGTGCAGGCCGTTGGCGGCGGGCGGGACGTCCGGGTCGAGGCCCGCCATCCGGGCCAGCTCGACGGGGGAGAGCCCGCCGGGGATCCGCTCGGGGTTGCAGAGCAGCAGCGCGGCCCAGTCCGTGGTGGCGAGCCGGCCGAGACCGCCGCCTCCCCGGCCGAGCGCTGCGGCCTGTTCGAACAGCAGGTGCAGCGCGCTCTGGGCCGCGACCATCCAGGCGCTGATCGCGCCGAGCCCGCGCCGTTTGCCGGCGAGCAGCCAGGTCAGACCGAGGACGGCCCCGAACGCGCCGATCAGCACCGGTGGTGAGACCCCGGCTCCGGCCATGGCGACGTGCGCCGCGGCGGCCAGCGCCACGCACAGCGCGGCGAAGACCACGGCGCGCAGCAGGCGGATCCGGTCGGTCATCACGATGGCACTCATCGTCGCACCCGCCCCGCCCGGCCCGGACCGCACCCTCCGGTATTGGCCGGTTCCACCCCGTGAGACCATGCCCGGCCCCGTGCCTCCGTGTGTCGAGAGTCCGGCCCGGCCGCCGCACCAACCCGTTCGTACGACCATCGACGCGGTTTGACATCACCCCCCGCTTGCTCACTAAATGTGCACACCCCGGTACCGATAGTGGCTGCCGGGTGGACGCCGAACGCGAAGCAGGAGGCCCGGCCATGGAGACCTCGACCGGCTTGGCGGCCCCCGCCGCCGACCTCGCCGACCCCCGCTTCTGGCAGCTGCCCGCCCCCGCCCGCGCGGCCGCCTTCGCCGAACTGCGCCGACGCCCCGCGCCGGTGTTCTTCGGCGATCCCGCCACCGGCCGGGGCTTCCACGCGCTGGTCCGCCACGCCGACGTGGTCGAGGCCAGCCGGACCCCCGCGGTGTTCCTCAGCGGCCCCGGCGTCACCACCCCGGAACCGCCCCGCTGGGTTCGGCTGGTGTTCGGCGACTCGATGGTCAACCTCGACGACCCCCGGCACGCCCAACTGCGCAGGATCGTCTCGCGAGCCTTCACCCCCCGGCTGCTCGGCCAGGTCGAGGAGGACATCCGCCGCGTCGCCACCCGCCTGGTCGACGACGTCGAGCGGCGGCGGCCGGAGGACTTCGTCACCTCCGTGGCCGCCGAGCTCCCCTTCCAGGTGATCTGCACCATGATGGGGATCCCGGAACATCCGCGCCGAATGATCCTGGACCAGGTCAACCACGCCTCCGAGAACATCGGCGTGGCCCGCCCGCTGCGCCGCCGGATCCGGATGCCCGGGCGCGGGCTGCTGGCGCTGGCCCGCATGCAGGGCATGGTCGCCTCGATCGGTCGTGAGCGCCGCCGCCGGCCCACCGAGGACCTGATCTCCGCCCTGGTCACCGCCGACGTGGACGGCCGCCGGCTCACCGGACGCGAACTCGGCGCGTTCTTCTCCCTGCTGCTGGTCGCCGGTGTGGAGACGACCCGCAACGCGCTCGCCCACGGCCTGCACCTGCTGACCGCGCACCCGGAGCAGCGCGCCCTGCTGCTCGCGGACCTCGACAGGGGGCTCGGCGGTGCGGTCGACGAGATCATCCGCCACGCCACGCCGATCATCCACTTCCGCCGGACCCTCGCCGTCGACCACGAGCTCGGCGGCCCCGGGGGCCCGCTGCTGCGTGCGGGGGAGAAGGTCGCCCTGTTCTTCGGCTCGGCCAACCGGGACGAGACGGTCTTCCCCGACCCGGACGCGTTCGACATCACCCGCACGCCCAACCCCCACCTCGGCTTCGGCGGCGGAGGGCCGCACTACTGCATCGGGGCGCACCTGGCCCGGCAGGAGATGAAGGTGCTGTTCCGCGAGCTGTTCGCCCGGCTGCCCGAGGTGCGGTCGGTCGGCGAGCCGGACATCGTGCCGTCCAACTTCGACCACCGGGTCCGGTCGCTGCGCTTCATGTTCTGAACTCTCCGAGTCCTCTGAGCCCTCTGAACTCTCCGAGCCTCCGAACCTCCGAGCCCTCCCAGTCTCCGGACCCCCTGAACTGTGCCTGGCCCGGCCGTTGGCCCTATCCGACCGGTTCCCAGACCGCGTGGTCGTGCGCGAACAGAATCCGGCGCGGCCCGTACTCCGCCACCCGGTCCAGCCAGGCCCGGTAACCGGGCAGCGGCGCGGCCACGCCCTCGCGCGACGCCCGCCGGGCGAGCACCGCCTGGCCGTACTCGGACGCGAAGTCGTAGGCCTGCCCGGCCAGCATCACCGCGCCGCCGCCGGGCCGCTCGACCACCAGTGACTGGTGGCCGCCGGTGTGCCCGGGCGTGGGCAGCACCCGTACGCCCGGCCAGACCTCCGTCTCGCCGTCCAGTTCGCGGTAGTCGGCGCCGGGGAAGTCGACCAGCGCGTCGATGGTGTACGCGCCGCGCCGGGCGGCGGCCAGTTCGGCCGCCTGGACGAGGACGGGCGTGCCGGCGAGCAGCGGATTGCCGCCGCAGTGGTCGAAGTGGAGGTGGCAGTTGACCACCAGGTCGATGTCGGCGCAGGCGACGCCGACGGCCGCGAGCGCCTCCGTCAGCGGGCGGCGGACCGGGCGGTAGTGTGCTTCGGTCTCGGGCTCGCCTGCGCCGATCCCGGTGTCGAACAGCAGCAGCCCCTCCGGGCGGCGGACCAGGTACGCGAGGACCGGCTCCACCCGCGGCTCCGGGCCGCCCACCTCGGACGCAGGCCGGACGAAGTACCCGAGATCGAGGCGGCGGACCGCGTGCATGGAGCTCCCCTTGTCGCGCTGTCCCCCGTACGGGCGGCCGCGGCGGCCCCCGTTCGCAGCCTACCCGCCGATCGGCAGCCCCCGGTCGGCCTTCACCTGCTTCATCGTCAGATGCGAGTTGACCTGCGCGATCCCCGGAAGTCCCGAGAGCACGTCGGTGATGAAGCGCTCGTACGCGGCGATGTCGGCCACCGCGATGCGCAGCAGGTAGTCGGGTTCCCCGAAGAGGCGGTGCGCCTCCACCACTTCCGGCAGCTCCGCCACCCGGCGTTCGAACTCGGCGACCGTCACCTGATCCTCGTGACGCATGGTGATCGTGACGAAGGGTTGGAAACCGCGTCCGACCGCCGTGCCGTCCAGGAGCGCTCGGTAGCCGCGGATCACGCCGTCCTGCTCCAGTTGTCGGACCCGGCGCAGGCAGGGGGAGGGGGTGAGGTCCACCCGGGCGGCCAGGTCGGCGTTGGTCAGGCGGCCGTCCTGCTGGAGCTCGCGGAGGATTCTGCGGTCGATTCGGTCCATGGCGCAACATTCTGCCAAAAGGCGGGCCGGACCAGCAGGAAGTGGCCATCGCGTGCCAGGGCTATCCGGCTACCTTCAGTGACCGAACGCACCGGACAGGTGCCGCGAGGATCACCGGACCAACGGCCGGGACCCGCCCGAACGAGCACGACAGGTCACCGCCACCCATGGACACCCACGCCCTCCTCCTCTTCCTCGGAGTCGACCTGCTGCTGGTCTGCACACCGGGGCCCGACTGGCTCTACATCGCCGCCCGAGGCCTCGGCCAGGGTCGGCGCGCCGCCTTCATCGCGGTCGGCGGCGTCTGCGCCGGCTACGCCGTCCACACCCTGCTCTCCAGCGCCGGCCTGGCCGCCGCGCTGCGTGCCGTCCCCGCCGCCCTGCCCGTCCTGCGCCTCACCGGCGCCGCGTACCTGCTGGTGCTGGCCGTCACCATGCTGCTCGCGCTGCGCAAGGGCGGCGGCGCCACGGCCCTCACCGCGCCCAAGCCGCAGCCCACCGCGACCGTGCTGCGCCAGAGCATGCTGACCGCCCTGCTCAACCCCAAGGGGCTGCTGCTCTACCTCTCCCTGGTGCCGCAGTTCGTCGAGCCGGGCGCCGCGCTGCCGGTCGGCGGGCAGGTGCTCGCCCTCGGCTCGCTCAACGTGCTGGCCTGCGCCGTCGTGTACGGGCTGGTCGCGCACGCCAGCGGACGCCTGGGCGGCCGGCTCGGCGGCACCCCGCGTGCGGCGCGCCGGATGACCCTGGTCTCGGCGGTGCTGCTGATGCTGGTGGCGGGCGTCACGGCGAGCGCCTGAGAACGGGAGCACAATGCCGGGCATGACAGAGCGTCCGACCTTCCCCGGCACCTGGCCCGCCGATCAGCCCGCGTCCACCGATCAGTCTGCGTCTGGCGATCAGCCCGCGTCCACCGAACAGCCCGCCGCCGGAGGGGAACCTGCGGACCGGCCCACCGCCGACCTCTGGGCCGCCCTCGGCGGATCGGCCGAGCTGCTGGGGCGGGTCTCCTTCCACGGCCCCGGCGACGTCCTGGCCTCCGGCCTGCCGGTGCGCAGGCTCGCCCGGGCCACCGTGGCCGCCTGCTCGCTGGCCGCCGCCGAACTTGCCGCCCACCGCGCCGGCGGCCCGGTCCCCGCCGTCCGGGTGAACCAGGGCGCCGTCGCCACGGCCTTCGTCAGCGAACGCCACCTGACCGTCGACGGCCGCACGCCCGTCAGCTTCGCCCCGCACTCCGGCTTCTGGCGCGCCGCCGACGGCTGGGTCCGCACCCACGCCAACTACCCGCACCACCGCACCCGACTGCTCGCCGCCCTCGGCCTGCCCGCCGACGCCGGGCCCGAAATGCTCGCCAAGCTGCTGGGCGAACTGCCGGCGGAGCAGGTCCAGGAGCGGGCGTTCGAAGCGGGGGCGCTCGCCGTAGCCGTCGCGCCGGTGAGTGCCACCGCGCACCCCCTGGTGGAGAGCCGGGTGACCGGCACCGCGTCCGTCCGCCCGCTCGGCGACGCCGGCCCCGAGCGGCCCGCCGCCGGGATCCGCGTCCTCGACCTCACCCGGGTCATCGCCGGCCCGGTCGCCACCCGCACCCTCGCCCTGCTGGGCGCCGACGTCCTGCGCGTCGACCCGCCCCACCTCCCCGAGGCCGACGACGCCCACGCCGACACCGGCTTCGGCAAGCGCTCCACCCGCCTCGACCTCACCGATCCCGCCGACCGCGCCGTCTTCGACGGCCTGCTCGCCACCGCCGACGTCCTCGTCACCGGCTACCGCCCCGGAGCCCTCGACGCGTACGGCCTCGCCCCCGACGCACTGTCGGCCCGCCACCCCGGCCTGATCGTCGCGCAGCTCTGCGCCTGGGGCTGGACCGGCCCCTGGGCCGGCCGGCGCGGCTTCGACAGCCTCGTCCAGGCCGGCGTCGGCATCGCCGCCCACGAGGCCGGCCCCGACGGCCGCCCGGGCGTACTGCCCGCCCAGGCCCTCGACCACGGCACCGGCTACCTCGTCGCCGCCGCCGTCCTGCGCGCCCTCACCGAGCAGCGCACCGGCCGGCCCGGCGGCCGCCACCTGCGGTTCTCCCTCGCCGGTACGGCCTCGTGGCTGCTGCACGGCATCCCGCCCGAGGCGCCCGCCCCTGCTGCCCCGGCGGACAGCGCTCCGGCGGACGGTGCTCCGGACACCGGGGCGTACGACCCGGCCCGGTGGCTCGCCGAGACCGACTCCGCCTACGGACGGCTGCGCCACGCCCTGCCGCCCATCGCCTACACCGGCGCGCCCACCGACTGGTCCCGCCCGCCGGGGCGCTGGGGGACGGACGCGCCGGTCTGGCTCTGAGGACGCCGCGCAACCGCCGCCCCGGCCAGCGATGTCACAGGCAGCTGGCAGCATCGACGCATGACTGCACACGCCACCGACTACACCTGGTTCGAGCAGCGCTACCCCATCCCCGGGGCGGCCCACTGCCTGACGCTGGTCGAGGGGATCACCGCCGACGAACTGCTGCGCCGCTTCGGCGCCCTGCCCGGTCGGGAGGTCACCGGCCTGGACGCCGTGGTCGCCGCCTGGGAGACCTTCGACGACGGGGAGGACGAGGAGGCGGAGGCCCGGATCGAGCCGGAGGACGACCGGCTGCTCGTCGCCGTCACCGAACTCGACGGGTGGGCCGTCGTCGTCGAGGTCTTCGGCTACCTCGGCAGCCTGCCCGACGTCATCCGCCGCCTCGCCGACGGCACCCGGCTGGTCTCGCACTTCCGGAACGCCGTCGCGGTGGACCACTTCAACTGGTGGGAGCAGGGCAGCTGCCGGCTCCAGTTCGAGCCGCTGTTCCCCACCCAGCGGCACGGTTCGGACGCCGACGCCCCCGGTGTCCCCGCGCTTCTGACGGCCTGCGGCTTCCAGCTCGACGGGGAGGGTCACGACCTGCACACCGAGGCCGCGTTCGCGCTGGCCGAGCGGCTGACGGACGTCCGGCTCACACCGGAACGGCTGGAGGCCGCCACGTTCCGGATCGGCTACGCGCCGACGCGCTAGCTGTTCTGTCCCGTGAGGTTGGAGATGCGGAGTGAGACCCGTGGAGCCAGACCCTTGAAGTCAGGCCGTGGAGTCAGGCCCGTGGAGTCAGACCCCCGCCGGGATCTGCTTGGCCCGGCCGCGCATCTGGAGGGCCGTCACGATCTCGATCAGTCCGAGGATCACCAGCCAACAGCCGGCCAGGACGGCCAACGCGGCGATCGAACCGACCGGCCAGACCAGCAGCAGCACACCGGCCACCGTGTTGGCCACGCCTGCGAAGGCCTGCCAGCCACGGGCCGGCATCGCCGGGTCGGAGACCGCGGCGGCGAGCTGGGTGATGCCCCGGAACAGCCAGCCGATGCCGATCCAGATCGCCAGCAGGAGCAGCGACTGCGCCGCGCTTCGGAAGCAGAGCAGCCCCAGCAGGACGCAGATCGCCCCGCTGATGAAGGCCAGCACCCGCAGTGCGGTGGTCGCGTGGGTGCCGAACGCGGCGATCAGCTGCACGATGCCGATGACCAGCAGGTAAAGGCCGAACAGCACGCCCACCACCAGCAGGGTCTCCTTCGGCCAGACGAAGACGACGATTCCGAGGGCCAGCGAGACGATTCCGGCGAGCAGCAGGACCTGCCAGGCGGCCTTGGCGAGTTGGCCGAGCGGACCCTGGACCGGGGAACCGTCGGGGGTGATGATCGGGGAAACCACGGTGGTGTACTCCTCGGGGCCGGGGACGGGCAGGGGCCGAACCCCAGCCTGGCCGGGCCACCGTCGACCGGCGCGTCGGGTACGGCCGTTCGGGGGACGGAGACAAGGGAGGGGGGAGAGGAAGCGGAGGGGGACGGAAGGGGGATGGGAGAGGGCGTGCGGAGGAGACGAATGTTCGATGGAGTGGCTCCGGTGGCCTTCCGGTCGCCGGAACGACGCCGTCCGGCCACCTGCCGTCGATATCATCCGGCGGTATGACTTCTGAAGGGTGGGGGACCCGTTCGGTAGAGCCGGTCAGTCAGCACTACATCGTCTGCGGGGGCAACGCACTGGCCCACCGGCTGGTCCTGGAACTCGTCGAGCACTACGAGGTCCCGGTCGTCGTCCTGGTCGCCGATCGCACCCGCGACCACGCGCCGCAGATCGAGCAACTCCCCGGCGTCGCCGCCGTCGTCGAGTACGCCAGCATCACCGACGAGGCGCTGCGCGAGGTGTCGATCGACACCGCCCGCGGCCTCGCCCTCGTCGAGGGCAGCGACCAGGACAACATCCACGCCGCGCTCAGCGCCCAAGGCCACAACCCGGACATCCGGATCGTGCTCCGGATGTTCAACCAGCGCCTCGGTGAGAACATCGAACGGCTGCTCAGGAACGGTGCCGCGCTCTCCGGTTCCGCCACCGCCGCACCCGCCTTCGCCGCGGCGGCGCTCGGGCGGCCCAACTCGGTCGAGATCGGCGGACGCTTCCTGCACATCGCCTTCGACGAGGCCATCACCTCCGACCGGATCTGCGTGGTCGCCGACCACATCGACCGCCAGGACCTCAGCAAGATCCGCCTGCTGCCCGAACAGCGCGGCGACTCGGCCGACTTCGTCCGGCTCGCCAGCGAGTTCGGCGACGACGGGCCGGTCCGCCCCGGTGGCGTCCGCCGCGAAGCGGAACCGGAGCCGGCGCCCGAGGAGGAGCCGGACGGCGTGGCCGCCCTCCAAGCGCTGCGCATCGAACCCAGGGAACCGATCAGCTGGGCGCGGCGGGCGCGTTGGCGGCTGCTCGACATGATGCGCTTCTTCACCAGCGCCCGGATGCGGCTGGTGCTGCTCACCGCCCTCGCCGCGGTGCTGATGGCCTTCGGCGTGCTCTGGTACCTGAACCGGAACTTCGGCTGGACCCTCTACATCTCGCTGCTCGACCTCGCGGGCGCCGCCCAGCCCGACCAACTCGCCGACATCGCCGCCGGGACCGGGACGGGCGGACTGTGGCAGCGGGTGGCGCAGGTGGTGATCACCATCTGCGGGATCACCTTCGCCCCGGTCGCCACCGCCATCGCGGTCGAGGTGCTCGGCTCCGGGCGGCGCGGGCAGCCCCGCAACCCCGGGGCCGGCACCCGGGACCACGTGATCGTCGTCGGCCTCGGCAACGTCGGCACCCGGGTCGCGGCCCAACTGCACGAACTGGGCGTGCCGGTGGTCTGCATGGAGCGTGACCCGCAGGCCCGGGGCATCGCCGCCGCCCGGGCGCTCGGCATCCCGGTGGTCCTGGGCGACGGCCCGTTCGAGGAGCAGTTGCGTCGCGCCCGGTTGAAGCACAGCCGGGCGCTGGTCGCGGTCAGCGGCGACGACGCCACCAACCTGGAGGCGGCCCTGGAGGCGCGCCACGGGAATCCCGAAGTCCGTGTGGTGGTGCGGCTGTTCGACGACAACTTCGCCGGGCACTTCTACGCGACGCTGGACAACGCGGCCTCGCGTTCGGTCTCGTACCTGGCCGCACCCGCCTTCGCCGCCGCCCTGATGGGGCGCGAGGTGCGCGGGATGCTGTCGGTGTTCCGGCACGTGCTGCTGATCGCCGAGTTGACGGTCGAGGACGGCAGCGGGCTGATCGGCATGAACCGGCACGACCTGGAGGACCCGGGCGGCGTCCGGGTGATCGCCGTCCGGTTCGCCCGCAGTGCGCAGTTGCAGTGGAACTTTCCCGACCGCACCCGGCGCCTCACCCCGGGCGACCAGATCGTGGTCGCCGCCACCCGTAGCGGGCTCGCCCGGCTCAACACGGCGCTGGTGGACGAGGTGTGACGGCGGCTGACGCACAACAGCTGACAGATAACAGCTAACAGATTTCAGATGACGAAATCTGTTAGCTGTTATCTGTTACTTGTCAGCTGTTACCTGTCAGCCGTCAGCCGTAAGCCGTAAGCGGCCAGGTCACCGGTTGGTGAAGGACGGCGGGCGCTTCTCCGCGAATGCCGCCATGCCCTCCTTCTGGTCCGCCGTGGCGAACGCCGCGTGGAACAGCCGACGCTCGAAGCGGACGCCCTCGGCGAGGGTCGTCTCGAAGGCGCGGTTGACGCTCTCCTTGAGCATGACCGCCGCCGGGGTGGACATCGCCGCGACGGTCTCGGCCACCGTCAGGGCCTCGGCCAGCAGCTGGTCCGCCGGGACGATCCGGGAGACCAGGCCGGCCCGCTCGGCCTCCTCGGCGCCCATCATCCGGCCGGTCAGGCACAGTTCCATCGCCTTCGCCTTGCCGACCGCCCGGGTCAGCCGCTGCGAACCGCCGATGCCCGGGATCACGCCGAGCTTGATCTCCGGCTGCCCGAACTTCGCAGTGTCCGCCGCCAGCAGGATGTCGCACAGCATCGCCAGCTCGCAGCCGCCGCCCAGCGCGAACCCGGCCACCGCCGCCACGACCGGCTTGCGCAGCGCGCCGAGCCGGTCCCAGGGGCCCAGCCAGTCGTCCAGGTAGACGTCCGGGAACCGGTTGCCCTGCATCTCCTTGATGTCGGCGCCGGCCGCGAACGCCTTCTCCGAGCCGGTGATCACCAGACAGCCGATCTCCGGGTCCCGGTCGAAGGCGGTCGCGGCCGCGACCACCTCGTTCATCAGCTGGGTGTTCAGCGCGTTGAGCGCCTTCGGCCGGTTGAGCGTGATCAGCCCCACCCGGCCCTTGCGCTCGACCAGGATCGTCTCGTAGGTCTCGGTCTCGGTCATCGCCGTTGACTCCCATTCCGCTGCTCGGCGCCGCGCGGGCGCGCCCTGACCATCCAACGATCTACGACGCGCCCCGCCTCGCGCCAGTCTTGGTATGCGAGATGGTCGTCACGGGCCCGGCTCCCCGCTGCGGAGCCGGGGCCCAGGGCTCCGGACACGGGGCTCCGGACGCGGGGCGTCAGGGGTCAGAAGCGGACCCCGTAGCGCTCGGCCGCCTGCCGGACGGTCTCCGCCTTGACCTCGCCCCGGCGCGCCAGCGCGGCCAGCGCCGCCACCGCGACCGACTGGGCGTCCACGCCGAAGTGCCGCCGCGCCGCGTCCCGGCTGTCGGAGAGGCCGAAGCCGTCCGTGCCCAGCGACGTCCAGTCCTGCTCCACCCACGGGCGGATCTGGTCCGGTACCGCGCGCATCCAGTCGCTGACCGCCAGCACCGGCCCGGGCGCCCCTGCCAGTGCCCGCGTCACGTAGGGGACGCGCGCCGCCGCGCCCGTACCGGCCGCCGCCTGCGCCAGGTTGGCCGCGTCGCAGTCCAGCGCCTCCCGGCGCAGCTCCGTCCAGGAGGGTGCCGACCAGACGTCCGCCGCCACGCCCCAGTCCTCGCCGAGCAGTTGCTGGGCGGCGAGCGCCCAGCGCACGGCGGTGCCCGAGGCGAGCAGCTGGAGCCGCGGCGCGTCGCCGCCCGGCGAGGGCTCCGCCGGGCGGTAGCGGTAGAGCCCGCGCAGGATGCCGTCGGTGACGTCAGCGACGTCAGCGACGGCAGTAACGTCGGTGACGTCCGTGCCGGTCGGCAGCGGCGGCTGTGGCAGCGGCTCGTTGTAGACGGTCAGGTAGTAGAACACGTCCTCGCCGTGCGGGTGTTGGGGGCTGCTGCCGTACATCCGGCGCAGGCCCTCGCGGACGATCACCGCGACCTCGTACCCGAAGGCGGGGTCGTAGGACAGTGCCGCCGGGTTGGTGGAGGCAATCAACTGCGAGTGGCCGTCGGCGTGTTGCAGGCCCTCGCCGGTCATCGTGGTGCGTCCGGCGGTGGCGCCGATCAGGAAGCCTCGGCCCAACTGGTCGGCCAGAGCCCACATCTGGTCGGCGGTGCGCTGCCAGCCGAACATCGAGTAGAAGATGTAGAACGGGATCACCGGCTCGCCATGGGTGGCGTACGCGGTCGCGGCGGCGGTCAGCGAGGCCATCGAACCGGCCTCCGTGATGCCCTCGTTGAGGATCTGGCCGGTCGCCGACTCCTTGTAGTGGAGCAGCTGGTCGCGGTCGACCGGGTCGTAGGTCTGCCCCAGCGGCGAGTAGATGCCGGCGCTCGGGAAGAGCGACTCCATGCCGAAGGTGCGTGCCTCGTCCGGGACGATCGGCACCCAGCGGTGGCCGGTGGCCTTGTCCCGCATCAGGTCCTTGACCAGCCGGACGAACGCCATGGTGGTCGCGATCTCCTGCGTGCCGGAGCCCTTGAGCAGCGTCTCGAAGGGTTTCGCGGGCAGCTCGGGCAGCGGGGTGAAGCGCACCCGGCGGGCGGGCGCGGGGCCGCCCAGCGCGGCGCGCCGCTCCCGGAGGTAGCGGGCCTCCGGGGAGTCCGGGCCCGGGTGCGCGTACGGGACCAGCTCGCCGGTCAGGGCGCTGTCGGGAATGGGGAGTTCGAGCAGGTCGCGCATCGCCCGGAACTCCGCTCCGGAGAGCTTCTTCATCTGGTGGTTGGCGTTGCGGGCCTCGAAGCCGGGGCCGAGCGTCCAGCCCTTGACCGTCTGCACCAGCACCACCGTGGGGGCGCCCCGGTGCTCCAGCGCCGCCCGGTAGGCGGCGTACACCTTGCGCGGTTCGTGTCCGGCCCGGGAGGTCGCGACGATCTCCAACAGCCGCTGGTCGTCCACGATTTCGGCGATCGCCTGGAGTTCGGGCGCGGCCTGGAACAGGTGCTCGCGGACGTAGCGGGCGTCGGAGGCGGCGTAGGTCTGGAACTGTCCGTCCGGCACCGCGCCGAGCCGGCGCACCAGCGCGCCCGTGGTGTCGCGGGCCAGGAGGTCGTCCCAGGCTTCGCCCCACAGCGACTTGACGACGTTCCAGCCGGCGGCGCGGAACTGGCGCTCCAGCTCCTGGACGATCTTGCCGTTGCCGCGCACCGGTCCGTCCAGGCGCTGGAGGTTGCAGTTGACCACGAAGGTGAGGTTGTCCAGCCCCTCGCGGGCGGCGAGGGCGAGCGCGGCGGTCGACTCCGGCTCGTCCATCTCCCCGTCGCCGAGGAACGCCCAGACGTGCGAGCCGGAGGTGTCCTTGATGCCGCGCGCGGTCAAGTACCGGTTGAACCGGGCCTGGTGGATGGCCGACAGCGGTCCGAGGCCCATGGACACGGTCGGGAACTCCCAGAACCACGGCAGTCGGCGCGGGTGCGGGTACGAGGGCAGGCCGTCGCCGCCGGCCTCCTGCCGGAAGCGGTCCAACTGGGCCTCGCCGATGCGCCCTTCGAGGAAGGCGCGGGCGTAGACGCCGGGCGCGGCGTGGCCCTGGACGTACAGCTGGTCGCCGGAGCCGTCGGCCTCCTTGCCGCGGAAGAAGTGCTGGAAGCCGACCTCGTACAGCCAGGCGGCGGACGCGTACGTGGCCATGTGCCCGCCGAGGCCGCCGCGGTGGTTGCCCCTGGTCACCATGGCGGCGGCGTTCCAGCGGTTCCAGGCGGTGATCCGCCGCTCCATCGCCTCGTCGCCGGGGAACTCGGGCTCGGCGCCGGTCGGGATGGTGTTGACGTACGGGGTGTCCAGGAGCGGTGGGACGTCGAGCCGGCGCAGTTCGGCGTGTTCGACGAGGCGGCGCAGCAGGTGGGCGGCGCGGTGCGCTCCGCCGAAGTCGCGGGCGGCGTCCAGGGAGGCGCGCCACTCCGCGACCTCTTCGGGGTCGTGGTCGGGAAGCTGGTCGAGCTGGGACACGGATGGTTCCCCTTTGCCGGTGCTTCAGAGTGCCGATTCCGGGATGCGGAATAGCATTTCTCTCCATGGAAGGTCTCTATGGACGGTAGGGAGTGGTCCGGCGGCGCGTCAACCGCTACTGGAGGGTAATGTGAGCGATGATCGATCATCTTTGTGCGAACCATAATGCCGCACCGGGACCCCGCCCGGATCCGCTCAGGCGGAGCGGTCGGCGTACTCCAGGACGTGTTCCGCCAACAGCCGCCCGACCTCCGGATCCCGCCGCCGGAAGGCGTCGATCAGCGGAGCGTGGTCGGCCGCGTTCTCGTGCAGCTCCGGGCGGACCCGGTGCAGCGACAGCACCGTCCACACCTCCACGCCCAGCCCCTCCCAGGTTCGCAGCAGTGCCCCGTTGGCGGCGGCGGCCACGATCTCGCGGTGGAAGGCCACGCCGTGCCGGGCCTGCCCGAGCGCGTCACCCGCCCCGGCCGCCGCCGCCATCCGTTCCGCGTGCCGCTCCAGGGCAGCGGTGTCCCCGGCCAGGCGGACGACCGCCGCCTCGGCGGCCAGCCGCTCCAGGGCGGCCCGCACCTGGTAGACCTCGCGCAGTTCGGCCGGGCTGATCTCGCGCACCCGCACGCCCCGGTTGGGCTCGGCGTCGAGCAGCCCGAGCGACTGCAGTGAGCGCAGCGCCTCGCGCACCGGCGCCTGGCTGACGTTCAACTCGGCGGCCAGGCGCCGTTCCACGATCCGGTCGCCGGGCTGCCAGCGCCCGTTCAGCAGGCCCTCCAGCAGCAGTCCGCGCACCTGCTCGCCGAGCGGCACCCGGGACAGCGGGTCGGCGTCCCCGGCGGGCGGCAGCGGGATCGGGCGGGTCATGCGGGCTCCTTGATCGTGGTTCATGACGCGTGGTTCATCACTCGTGGTTCATGGCGCGTGGTGATGCGGGGCCGCAGCGCAGCCCGGTCACGCCAGGCCCAACTCGTCGCCCACGCGCGGGGCGAGGAAGCGGGCGACGTCCGCCTCCCCGACCTCGGCGAGCGAGGCCGGGGACCAGCGCGGGGTGCGGTCCTTGTCGATCACCTGGGCGCGGATGCCCTCGACCAGGTCAGGCCCGCTCAGCGCGGCGCAGGAGACGCGGTACTCCTGGTCGAGCACGGCCTCCAGGGAGGGGAGCGTGCGGGCCCGGCGCAGTGCGGCGAGGGTCACCGTGACGGCCGTGGGGGAGTTGCCGAGGACCAGCTCCGCGGCCTCCTTCGCCTCCGCCACGCCGGAGTTCAGCAGTCGTTCGACGATCTCCTCGACGGTGTCGGCCGCGTAGCAGGCGTCGATCCAGCCGCGCTGCTCCGCGAGCGCGGACCCCGGCGCGGGCTCGGCGTGCGAGGCGACGGCGGCGGCGGGGTCGGGGCTCTCGGCCAGGGCGTCGAGCAGCGCCGAGATCCGTGTCGAGGGGACGAAGTGGTCGGCGAACCCGCACAGCAGCGCGTCACCGGGGCCCATCGAGGCCGAGGTGAGTCCGAGGTGGGTGCCCAACTCGCCCGGGGCGAGCGCGAGCAGTCGACTGCCGCCGACGTCCGGGACCAGCCCGATCCGGGTCTCGGGCATCGCGACGGTGGAACGTTCGGTGACGATCCGGAGCGCGCCGTGGGCGGACAGGCCGATGCCGCCGCCCATGGTGATGCCGTCCATCACCGCGACGTACGGCTTCGGGTAGTGGGCGATCAGCGCGTTCAGCCGGTACTCGTCGCGGAAGAAGGCCCGGGTGCCGGCTCCGCCGGCCCTGGCGTCGTCGTGCAGTGCGCGGAGGTCGGCCCCGGCGCAGAGGCCGCGCTCGCCGGCGCCGGTCAGGACGACGGTGCGCACCCGGTCGTCCGCGGCCCACTCGGTCAGCGTCGTGTGGACGGTGGTGATCATGCCGTGGGTCAGCGAGTTGAGCGCCCGCGGCCGGTTCAGCACGATCCGCCCGGCCCCGCCGTCCAGGGAGACCTGGACCTCCGCCACCTCTGCGTTCATCGGGTCCGTTCCCGTCGTTCGGTCGTTCGGTCGTTCCTCGGTCTTGACGACTCCTGCCGTCCACCGTACCGGGGCGGCGCGGAGCCGTGATCACCCGACCGGGCGGCGGGCCGTCCTCACGGCGGACCGGCGGACCGTCCTCACGGCCGACCGGCCGGCTGGGCCCGGTTCGGGTCCCTACGGCCAGGCGCGCAGGGCGAGTTCGGCGGTCCGGGCCAGGTCGGCGGCGGTGGCGCCGTCCCGGGCCTGCTGCGACATGCCCTGGATGACCGCGCCGAAGTAGCCGGCCAGCGCGTGCGGGTCGGCGTCGGGCGGGAGTTCGCCGTCCGCCTGAGCCGTGCGCAGCCTGGTCTCGAAGACGTGGAGGTTGCGGTTGCGCAGGTCGCGCAGGTGGGCCTGGACCTCGGCGTCCTGCGGGGAGACGTTGGTGGCGGCGCTGATCACCAGGCAGCCGGCCGGGTGCGAGGGGTCGGGGTAGATGGCCGCCGCCTCCCGCAGGATCCGGGCGAAGGCCGCGTACGCGCTGGTCTCCTCGCGCAGGGCGGCCCCCGCGAACGCGCCGACGGGGGAGTGCCCGTAGTGGCGGACGACCTCCTCGAAGAGCGAGCGCTTGTCGCCGAACGCGGCGTAGAGGCTGCCGGGTCGGATGCCCATGGCGGTGGTCAGGTCGGTGACGGAGGTGGCCTCGTAGCCGCGCTCCCAGAACAGCCGGGTCGCCGCCGTCAGCGCCTCGTCCCGGTCGAAGGTCGGCGGTCGTCCGCGCCGGGGCCGCGTCGGGTTCTCGGTCATGCCGGAATTTTAGAACACCCGCTCAACAAGTGTGTTAGCTTCTTTCTTGAGTGAGCACTCAACAAATGTGGTGGGCGAAGCAGGAAGGGGCTCAGTCATGGGCACGCAGGCACTCAAGGGCAAGACCGCGCTGGTCACCGGGGGTAGCAGGGGGATCGGCCGGGCGATCGCCCGCAGGCTCGGCCGCGACGGCGCCACCGTCGCCGTCGGCTACGCCCGCGATCAGGAGGCGGCGGGCGAGGTCGTCGCGGGCATCCGCGCCGACGGCGGCCGGGCCTTCGCGCTGCACGCCGAACTCGGCCGGCACGGGGACGCGGCCGCGCTGTGGGAGGCGTTCGATGCCGGGATCGGCGCGCACGCGCCCGACGGCGGCGTCGACATCATCGTGAACAACGCCGGGATCGGGCGCAGTGCCGACCTCGCCGCGCTCACCGAGGAGGGCTTCGACGAGGTCTTCGCCGTCAACGTCCGCGCGCCGTTCTTCGTCGTCCAGCACGGCCTGCACCGGCTGCGCGACGGCGGCCGGATCATCAACGTCTCCAGTGGCGCGGCCCGCCTCGCCATGCCGGAGATCATCGCCTACGGCGCGACCAAGGGGGCGCTCGACACCTTCACCCTCAACCTCGCCAAGCAGCTCGGCCCGCGCGGGATCACCGCCAACTCGGTCGCGCCGGGTGTCGTCGACACCGACGTCAACGCCGGCTGGCTGCGCGGCAACGCGGAGGCGGAGGCCCATGCGGCCTCGCTCGCGGCCCTCGGCCGGGTCGGGCAGCCGGAGGACATCGCGGACATCGTCGCCTTCCTCGCCTCCGACGACGCCCGCTGGGTCACCGGCCGGGTCATCGACGCCACCGGAGGGGCGGGCCTGTAGTCGCGGCGCGTTCGGCGCGCGGGGGGAGTCCGTGGAGGGGCGGGGGTAACAGATAACAGCTGACAGATGATGAAATCTGTCAGCTGTTATCTGTCGTCTGTTATCTGTTCGCCGTCAGTTGTCGGCCGGCGGCTGCGGGCCCGCTACGGCCGGACCCGCCCCGTCACCTCGCCGAACCCGATGACGGCGCCCTCCGGCCCCGGCGCGGTGGCGGTGATGGTGACCTCGTCGCCGTCCTCCAGGAACGTCCGGGTGGTGCCGTCCGGGAGCTTCAGCGGCTCCTCGCCGTTCCACGTCAGCTCGATCAGCGCGCCGCGGGTTTCCGGCTCCGGCCCGCTGACGGTGCCCGAGGCGAACAGGTCGCCGGTGCGCAGCGAGGCACCGTTGACCGTCATGTGGGTGAGCTGCTGCTGCGCCGTCCAGTACATCGAGGCGAACGGCGGCCGGGACACCAGGTGCCCGTTCAGTCGGACTTCCAGCGCCAGGTCCAGTCCCCATGGCTCGCCGTCGCGGTCGTCCAGGTAGGCCAGCGGCTCGACGTCGCGCTCGGGCGGCGCGACCCGGGCGTGCTGCAGGGCGTCCAGCGGGACGATCCACGGGGAGACGGAGGTGGTGAAGGACTTGCCGAGGAACGGGCCGAGCGGCACGTACTCCCAGGCCTGGATGTCACGCGCGGACCAGTCGTTGACCAGGCAGACGCCGAACACGTGCTCGCGGAAGTCGTCCAGGACGACCGGTCGGCCCAGCTCGGACGGGGTGCCGACGACGAAGCCGACCTCCGCCTCGATGTCCAGCCGCCGGGTCGGCCCGAACGACGGCGCCGGGTCGGCGGGCGCCTTGCGCTGCCCGTGGGGCCGCACCACCGGGGTGCCGGAGACGACCACCGTGCCGGCCCGCCCGTGGTAACCGATGGGCAGGTGCTTCCAGTTGGGGGTGAGCGGCTCCGAGCCCGGGCGGAAGATCCGGCCCAGGTTGGTGGCGTGGTGCTCGGAGGCGTAGAAGTCGACGTAGTCGGCGACCTCGAACGGCAGGTGCAGCTGGACCTCGCCCGCCGGCAGCAGCGCAGGCGACAGCGCCTCGCGGTAGGACTCGTCCGTCAGCCATCGGGTGAGGTCGGCCCGGACCTGCGTCCAGGTCGAACGCCCTGCCGCCAGCAGTGGGTTGAGCGAGTCCGCGGCCAGCAGCACGGACGGCGCCCCGGCGGCCCGGGCGGCCGCCGCGGCGTCCAGCACGAAGTCCCCGACGCGCACGCCGATCCGGCGCCGGCCGGGCTGGTCGGCGGCGGTGAACACGCCGTACGGCAGGTTGTGCACGCCGAACGGCGAGTCCTGGGCGCTGGCGAGCCAGCTGCGGGGGGTGGTGCTCAACGGTCCTCCTGTGGCTGTGACGTGGACGGCAGCAGGCCGAGCGCGGCCAGGTCGTCCAGGGGCTCGGCGATGCTGCACGTGCCGAACGCGGTGAACGAGTTCCGGATCACCGTGATCTGACGATCGGTCAGTACATGGGCGGCCTTGGCCAGCACCGAGCCGTCGCGCTCCGCCAGTACCGCCGCTGCTGCGGCCCGGTCGGTCTCCTGCGCGGCCAGCAGCACGTTGAGGAAACCGTGGTGCTCGAAGCCGGTGGCCGGGTCGGTGTGCCGGACGGCGTTGTGCAGTCCGGCGGTGCACTTGTACGGCAGCCCGCGCAGGGCGCAGCCGGTGAGGAAGGCGGCCAGCTCCTCCTCGTCCGGGAACGCCTCGGCCACCACCCCGCCGGTGCGGAACTTCGCCCGGTAGGGGCTGTCGACGAGCACGTCCAGCACCTCGTCCAGGCCGTCGCCGCGCAGGAGTTCGCGCGGCAGCTCGACGGCGGCCGGGACGTTCGGCGGCAGCAGCCGGTCCAGGGCGGCGACCGCCTCGGCGGCGTCCCGGACGGCGAGTTCGACGCCGGCCACCTCGAAGGGTGCGGCGGCGGCGAGCGCCGGGCCGAGCTCGGCACTGCCCCCCGGCAGTACGAGCCCGACCCTGAGCGGCGCGCCGCCCGAAGCCGCCGCGGCCAACTCGCCCAGCCGGCCCGCCCCGCACAGGAGCGGGCCGACCGCCTCGGCGTACCAGGCCGCGCGGTGCCCGCGGTGCGCGGGCACCGCCTCGGCGACCGGCAGGTTCCCCGGGGGGAACACCGCGGCGTCGTCGAAGAGCCCGTGGAACAGCTCGGGGATCGCCCCGGGGCCCGTCCGGTTGGTCACGGCGGACGAGGCGGCGCTCATCGCCCGGGCCCCCGACCGGCCCAGGTCCAGGCGTAGTTGCCGTCCTCGCCGGCCCGGCCGCCCTCGCCGAGCTCCAGCGGGCGGAACGTGTCCACCATGACGGCGAGTTCGTCGAAGAACTCCACGCCGATGCTGCGCTCGTACGCGCCCGGCTGCGGCCCGTGGGTGTGCCCGCCGGGGTGCAGCGAGATCGAGCCCTGGCCGATGCCCGAGCCCTTGCGGGCCGCGTAGTCGCCGCCGCAGTAGAACATGACCTCGTCGCTGTCCACGTTGGCGTGGTAGTACGGCACCGGGATCGACAGCGGGTGGTAATCCACCTTGCGGGGAACGAAGTTGCAGATCACGAAGCCGTTGCCCTCGAACACCTGGTGGGCCGGCGGCGGCTGGTGGACCCGGCCGGTGATCGGTTCGAAGTCTCGGATGTTGAAGGCGTACGGGTACAGGCAGCCGTCCCAGCCGACCACGTCGAAGGGGTGGTGCGGCACGGTGTAGCGGGTGCCCGAGACACCGTTCGGGCCGCGGTGCTTGACCAGCACGTCGACGTCTCCGGAGGCGTCCCCGGCGGCATCCCCGTCGGCGTCGACGACCAGCGGGCCGACCGGGCCGCGGAAGTCCCGCTCGCAGTACGGCGCGTGCTCCAGCAGCTGCCCGTACTTGGAGAGGTAGCGCTTGGCCGGGGTGATGTGGCTGTTCGCCTCGATGCAGTACGCGCGCAGCGGTTCGTCCCCGGCCGGCACCCAGCGGTGGGTGGTGGCGCGCGGGATGATCACGTAGTCGCCCTGGCCGACCTCGATCGAGCCGAAGACCGTCTCGACCGTGCCGGAGCCGGACTCCACGTACACGCACTCGTCACCGAGCCCGTTGCGGTACAGCTCGCTCGGGGTCCCGGCGGCGACGTACGAGATCCGCACGTCGCCGTTGCCGAGGACCAGGCGGCGGCTGCCGACGACGTCCGCGGACTTCCATTCCTGGTCCGCGAACAGCTCGTGCAGCTTGAGGTGGCGGGGGAGCAGGGGGTGGTTGGGCACCGTGGACTGGTCCGGCAGCTCCCACGGCACCGCGTTCACCACGGCCGAGGGGATGCCCCGGTGGTAGAGCAGCGAGGAGTCCGACGAGAACCCCTCCTCGCCCATCAACTCCTCGTAGTACAGCCCGCCTTCGGGTGTGCGGTGCTGGGTGTGCCGCTTGGGCGGGATGCTGCCCAGCTGCCGGTAGTACGCCATCTCCCTGCTCCTCCTCGACCGTGCTCAGCCGACCGTCCTCACGGTACGCCCGACCGTGCTCAGAGTTCCCCGGTGCTCAGAGCTTCTCAGCACTCAGAGCTGCTCAGCACCCGGGGTTCCCCCGTGTTCAGGACTCCCCGTGCTCAGGGCTCCCCAGCACTCACAGGTTGCCGCGGGCGTCCTGCTCGCGCTCGATCGCCTCGAACAGCGCCTTGAAGTTGCCCTTGCCGAAGCCCAGCGAACCGTGCCGCTCGATGAACTCGTAGAAGACGGTGGGGCGGTCGCCGATCGGCTTGGTGAAGATCTGCAGCAGGTAGCCGTCCTCGTCGCGGTCGACCAGGATGCCGCGCGACTTCAGCTCGTTGATGTCCACCCGCACCTTGCCGATCCGGGCGCGCAGCTCCGGGTCGTCGTAGTACGAGTCGGGGGTGTTGAGGAACTCCACGCCGCGCGAGCGCAGCACGTCGACGGTGGTGAGGATGTCATTGGTGGCGAGCGCCATGTGCTGGCAGCCGGGGCCGGTGTAGAACTCCAGGTACTCGTCGATCTGCGACCGCTTCTTGGCGATGGCCGGCTCGTTGAGCGGGAACTTCACCCGGTGGTTGCCGCTGGCGACGACCTTGGACATCAGGGCGGAGTAGTCGGTGGCGATGTCGTCGCCGACGAACTCGGCCATGTTCACGAAGCCCATGACCCGGTTGTAGAACGAAACCCACTCGTCCATCCGGCCCAGCTCGACGTTGCCGACGGCGTGGTCGAGGGCCTGGAACAGGCGCTTGGGCGAGCCCTCCGGGTGCTGGACCTTGCTCTGCGCGGTGATGTACCCCGGCAGGTAGGGGCCGTGGTAGCGGGAGCGGTCGATCAGGGTGTGGCGGGTCTCGCCGTAGGTGGCGATGGCCGCGCGGCGCACGGTGCCGTTCTCGTCGGAGACGTCGTTCGGCTCCTCCAGGACGGTCGCGCCGGTGGCGCGGGCGTGCGCGATGCACTTGTCGACGTCCGGGACCTCCAGGGCCAGGTCGACGACGCCGTCGCCGTGGCGGCGGTGGTGGTCCAGCAGCGGGCTGTCCGGCAGCACCCCGCCCTTGATCACGAAGCGGCAGGAGCCGGAGCGGAGCACGAAGGCCTTGCGGTCGCGACGGCCGGTCTCCGGGCCGGAGTAGGCGACCAGCTCCATGCCGAACACGGCCTGGTAGAACTGGGCCGTCTGGGTGGCGTTGCCGACCACGAAGACGACCGCGTCCTGCGCGGTGACGGGGAACGGGTCGGTGGCCGGGTCGTGCTCGACGAGGCCGACGAGGCGGCGCAGCTGGTCGGCGTCGAGGCCGGCCTCGCGCTCCTCGGGGGTCAGCTCAAGGGCGTGGGACTGCGGGGTCATCGGTCGTTCCTCCACTTTTGGCCTCGGCTCTGAGGCGTCCGCTTGAGGCGGCCGCGCCGCGAACGGGTGGGCGGTGCGGCTGGCGGAGAGCTTGCTCCTGTCCGGGTGGCTGGGCAACAGGTCGGGATTTCACTGTTCAATGTGTACAAGCTGATCAGGAAATCCCGCATTCGGCTGCGCAAAATGTGCTGCCGATCGGGGCCGGTTCACGGGGTTCGCGACACCGGCTCCTGGACGGTCCCGGGCGGTGCGAGGTGGCGCAGGAACCAGGCCCCGGCGAGCTCGGCGACCTGGTCCAACGTGCCCGGCTCCTCGAACAGATGGCCCGCACCCGGCACCACCGCCAGTTCGCTCACGCAGTGCAGCCGGGCCCGGGCCCGCCGGTTCAGGTCGATCACGGTGGTGTCCAGGCCGCCGACCACGAGCAGCGTCGGGGCGCTCACCCGGCCCAGGACGTCGGGACCGGCGAGGTCGGGGCGCCCGCCGCGGGAGACCACCGCGCCGACGGCGGGCCCGAGCGCGGTGGCGGTGTGCAGGACGGCGGCGGTGTGCAGCGCGGCCGCGGCACCGGTGCTGGCGCCGAAGAGGCCGAGCGGCAGGCCGCGGGTCTCCTCCAGCCGGCCCAGCTCCTCGGCGACGGCGGTCAGCCGGTCACCGAGCAGACCGACGTCGAACACCTTGCGGCGATCCGGCTCCTCCGCCTCGGTGAGCAGGTCGAACAGCAGCGTGGCCAGCCCGGAGCGGTTCAGGTACCGGGCGACGTGCCGGTTGCGCGGGCTGCGCCGGCCGCTGCCGCTGCCGTGCGCGAAGAGCACGATGCCGCTCGGTGCGGCGGGGACGGTCAGCCGGCCGGCGAGGCGCACACCGGCGGCGCGCAGGACCAGCTCGCGGTCCACGCCCACCGGCCCTGGCGCGCGCCCGCCCGCGGCCTCGGCGAGCAGCCGCAGGACCTCCTCGTCGCCGGTCTGCGCGAAGTCCCCGTAGAACTCGCCGATCGAGAAGAACGGCGACGGCGTACCGACGCAGACCAGCTCGTCGGCGACCTCGGACAGGCGCTCCGTCCAGTCCGCCGGGGCCACCGGGACGGCGAGCACCACCCGGGCCGCGCCCCGGGCCCGGACGATCCGGCAGGCGGCCCGGGCGGTGGAGCCGGTGGCGACGCCGTCGTCCACCACGATCACCGTGCGGCCGCGCAGGTCGGCGGGCGGGCGGCCGCCCCGGTAGCGGCGGGCCCGGCGCTCCAACTCGGTGCGCTCGCGCCGCTCCACGGCGGCCAGCTGGTCGTCGCCGACCCCGGCCAGCCGGATGACCTGCTCGTTCAGCACCCGGACGCCGTCCTCGCCGATCGCCCCCATGCCCAGCTCGGGTTGGTAGGGCACGCCGAGCTTGCGGATCACGCAGATGTCCAGCGGCGCGCCGAGCGCGGCCGCCACCTCGGCGGCCACCGGAACCCCGCCCCTGGGCAGGGCCACCACCACGGTGTCGGCGCCGCCCAAGTGGCCCACGCGGGCGGCCAGCCGCCGGCCCGCGTCGGTCCGGTCGGTGAAGTGGGTCCCGGTGCCGTGCATGACGCGCCCTCCGTGTTCCACGGTACGTCCGGGCGGCGTCGGGCGGGGCACCGAGGGCGCGGGCCTGGAGTGCGGGCCGGGGGGCCGAGGGGGCGGCCCGTGCCCCAGGCCCGCACCCTCGGGCTCGTTCCTCGTTCTGCGCGGCGGCTACGGCCGCATCTCGTACGCGCCCGACAGCTCCTCGACCCGGGCCCACACGGCGGCGGCCCGCTCCGCGTTGGCGACCGGCCGGCGCACGTTCGCCAACGCCCAGGCGGCCTGCTCCGGGGTCGTCGAGGCCTTGCCGTGCAGCTCGGTCGCGTGCGCGGAGAAGTCGCGGACCAGCGCGTCGAAGATCTGGTCCAGGACGTCCTCGTCCAGGCCGGTCAGCTCCGCCTGCTCCAGCACCAGCTGGCCGTAGACGATCAGTGCGAACAGCTGGCCGATCTCCAGCAGGAAGTCCAGGTCCGCCTGCTGCTCCTTGCTCGGCGCGTGGCTGAGGAGCAACTCGCAGAAGCCGTCGGCCTGTTCGCGGAAGCGGGCGACGTTCGGCAGCTGGGTGTGGCGGTCGTACGCGGTGCGCCAGTCGTGGAAACGGATCGCGCCGAGGCCGCGGGCCGCACCCTGGCGGAACAGGAAGGCGTCATCGGTGGCGTCCAGCCGGGTCGGCACCGGGGCGTAGTCGCTCGGGGCGAACAGGTAGTTGCCCATGAACTTGAGGATCAGCGCCAGGTTGACGTGGACGGTGCCCTCCAGCTTCGGCAGGCCGCGGATGTCCTTCGCCGCCTTGTCGAAGTAGGTGTCCGCCTCGAAGCCCTTGGCCGCGATGACGTCCCACATCAGGTCGATGACCTTCTCGCCCTCGGTGGTGACCTTCATCTTGGTCATCGGGTTGAACAGCAGGTAGCGGCGGTCCTCGGGGGAGGCGGTGCGGAAGTAGTCCACGGCCCGCGCGCTGAACATCTTCATCGCCACCAGGCGGGCGTAAGCGTCGGTCAACTCCCGCCGCACGTGGGGGAAGTCGGTGACCTTCCGGCCGTACAGCACCCGGTTGTGGGCGTGCGTGACGGCCTCGTACATCGCGTGCTCGCAGATGCCGACCGAGGCCGTGCAGAGGTTGAACTTGCCGACGTTGACGGTGTTCAGCGCGGCGTCGAAGGCGGCCTGCCCGGTGTGCAGCACGTCCTCGGCGCGCACCGGGTAGCCCTCCAGCCGGAACTCGCTGACGTACATCTGGGCGTTCACGACGTTCTTGACCAGGTGGTACGCGTCGTGGCGGCTGTCGGCGGCGAAGAAGACGTAGCCCTCGGGGCCCTCGACGTCGGAGCGGCGGCCGAACACCGAGACCAGGCCGGCCACGTTGCCGTTGCCGATGTAGTACTTGGAGCCGGTCGCGGTGAAACCGCCCTCGCCGTCCGGGGTGAGGATCATGTCGGTGGAGTAGATGTCGGCGCCGTGGGTGCGCTCGGAGAGCCCGAACGCCATGACATGACCCTCCGTCAGGAGCTTGGCGGCGCGGGCCCGGACGGCCTCGTTCTTGCTCTGCCAGACCGGCCCGAGGCCGAGGATGGTGACCTGCCAGGTGTACCAGTAGCCGAGGCCGTAGAAGCCCAGGATCTCGTTCAGCTCGGCGATCCGGGAGGTGTCCCAGCGCTTGCCCGGGTCGGCCGCGGACGGGGTCAGGAACTCCGCGAACAGGCCCTCCTCGGCGGCGAATTCGAGGAAGTCGGCGTACCAGGTGCGGTCGACGTAGGTGTCGATCAGCGCCTTCTTGCCGCGGGACTCGAACCAGTCCACGGTCGCGCGCAGCAGCCGGCGGGTCGGCTCGTCGAACTGCGCGGGGTCGTACGTACGCGGGTTGAAGAGCATCACGGGCTCCCGGGGGTCGAGGGTGAGGAGGCGGCGGGTGGGGCTGGTGGGTGGGGCTGGCGGGTGACAGCGAACAGCGAACAGATGACAACTGACAGATTTCAGATTTCAGCGTTCAGATTCTGTTATCTGTCACCTGTCATCTGTGACCCGTCACCCGCGGCGAGGCGGTGCAGGGTGGCGAGCACGTCGTCGAGCCAGGCGAGGGTCATCCGCTCGTACTCGATGCCGCCGCGCAGCACCACGTGCTGGAGCTCCTGCCGGGTGTCGAGCGCGGTGAGGTCGGGGAAGTCGCGCTGCTCGCCGTGCAGGTAGCGGGCGAGCAGGGCGGCATGGCTCTCGCGGTGCCGTTCGACCTCGGAGATCAGCGCGGCCGGGTCGTCGAAGGCGGCGGCGCGGATCTTGACCGCGAGCTCGTGTCGGACGGACTCAGGCTCGACCGGTTCGCGCAGCCAGCCGGCGAGCACGGCCCGTCCGGCGTCGGCCGCCGAGTAGACCTTCTTGTCCGGCCGGCCGTCCTGGGCGACCTCTTCGGCGGCGACCCAGTCGTCGGCCTCCATCCGCCGCAGCACCTTGTAGATCTGCTGGTGGGTGGCGGTCCAGAAGCGCCCGATGGAGCGGTCGAAGCGCCGGGCCAGTTCGTAGCCCGAGCCCGGCTGCTCCAGCAGTGAGACGAGGATCGCGTGCTCCAGTGCCATGTCCCGCATCCTGCTATGCAACGAATTGCATAGGCAATGGGGGTCCGGAGTGGTGAGACGCAGGTCACCGGCGTGATCGGATGGTTATCGATCATTTGCGACCAAAAGGCGCAAATCATCGGATAAGCGCCAGAATGGGTACGGGGCAAGAGCCCTCCATGTTCCGAACCATAGGAGGTGGTATCGGTGTCTACCCAGATTCCGATGGGCATGGAGCATCACCCGGACATCGTCGAACTCCGGGAGCACTACGAGCGGATCACCTCGACCCCGCGCGCCCAGGCCACGGAGGCCCTGGCCGTGCTGGCCGGCCTGTTCCTGGCGGCATCGCCATGGATCGTCGGCTTCACCGCCTTCAACACGCTGACCGTGACCTGCCTGATCGTCGGCCTGGCCTACTGCGTGCTGATGGCGGGATACGGGTCGGCCTACGAGCGCACCCACGCGAGGGCCTGGGCGGCCACCGTGCTCGGCGCGTGGACGATCGTCTCTCCCTGGCTCGTCTCCGGATCGGCCGCGCAGGGCAGGAACATCGTCACCTGCGTCATCGTCGGTGCCGTGATGTTCCTGCTCGGTCTCGCGGCGATCTCGATGGCCACGATCACGGCGAACGGAGCTGCGATGCGGCTCGGCCGGGCCGGCCGCGCCAAGGGCTGACGTCACTGACAGTCCGCGTCCCGGGGCGTGGAGGGCCGAACCGTCCTCCGCGCCCCGGCGCACGTCGTCAGGGAGCCGCGGCCGTCACGGGTGGGTCGTTGGCCGTCATGGGCGGGTGGGTGGCCGTCACGGGCGGGTCATCCGCAGGACGTCCAGGGCCTCGTCGAGCTGTTCCCGGGTGAGCTTGCCCTGTTCCACGTAGCCGTGCTCCAGCACGACCTGTCGGATCGTCTTCCGTTCGGCCAGCGCCTGCTTGGCGACCTTCGCCGCCTCCTCGTACCCGAGGTAGCGGTTCAGCGGGGTGACCACCGAGGGGGAGGACTCCGCGTACTCCCGGGCCCGTTCGACGTTGGCGGTGATGCCGTCCACCGTCCGGTCCGCGAGCAGCCGGGCGCTGTTGGCGAGCAGCCTCACCGACTCCAGCACGTTGCGGGCGAGCACCGGGAGCATCACGTTCAGCTCGAAGTTGCCGCTCGCGCCGGCCAGGGTGACCGTCGCGTCGTTGCCGACCACCTGGGCGGCGACCATCAGCACCACCTCGGGGAGCACCGGGTTCACCTTGCCCGGCATGATCGACGAACCGGGTTGCAGGTCCGGCAGGTTGATCTCGCCGAGGCCGGTGCGCGGGCCCGAGCCCATCCACCGCAGGTCGTTCGCGATCTTCGTGAAGCCGACGGCCACCGTGCGCAGTTGCCCGCTCAGCTCGACCAGGGCGTCGCGGGCGCCCTGCGCCTCGAAGTGGTCCCGGGCCTCGGTCAGCGGCAGGCCGGTGGTGCGGGCGACCTCCTCGATCACCGCCGCCGGGAACCCCGGCGGGGTGTTGATCCCGGTGCCCACCGCCGTGCCGCCGAGGGGCAGTTCGGCGACCCGGGGGAGCGTCGCCAGCAGCCGCTCCCGCCCGTGCCGCACCTGAGCGGCGTAGCCGCCGAACTCCTGGCCGAGGGTGACCGGCGTGGCGTCCATCAGGTGCGTCCGGCCCGACTTGACCACCTGCGCGAACTCGGCGGCCTTGCGTTCCAGCGCCTCCGCCAGGTGCTCCAGCGCCGGGATCAGGTCGTGCGTGACGGCGGCGGTGGCGGCGATGTGGATCGAGGACGGGAAGACGTCGTTGGACGACTGGCTGGCGTTCACGTGGTCGTTCGGGTGGACCGGGCGGCCCAGCCGCTCGGCGGCCAGGGTGGCGATCACCTCGTTGGCGTTCATGTTGGACGAGGTGCCCGAACCGGTCTGGAACACGTCCACCGGGAACTCGTCGTCCCACCGCCCTTCGGCGACCTCCTCGGCCGCCGCCGCGATCGCCGCCGCCGTGTCCTCGTCCAGGACGCCGAGACGGGCGTTCACCCGGGCCGCGGCGGCCTTGATCCCGGCCAGCGCGGCGATGTGCGCGCGCTCCAGCCGCTGGCCGGACACCGGGAAGTTCTCCACCGCCCGCTGCGTCTGCGCCTGCCACTTCGCGGCGGCCGGCACCCGGACCTCGCCCATCGAGTCGTGCTCGACGCGGTACTCCCGCTGGTTCTCCTGCTCGTCACCCATCACGCGCTGCACCTCCTGAACGGGCTGGTGGTCCGGCCCCGAGCGGTCTCCGATCACCACAGCCGCGCGCGGGCCCCGGGTATTTCCGCCCGGCCGCATCCGGTGTTGCAGCCCGGCCACGCTCGCCGTTCCGGCCCGGCCGCATCCACGGTTACGGCCGGGCCGCGCCCGTCGTTGCCGCCGGGTCCGCCCGGCCGCACCCGGTCGTTACCGTCGCGTCCGGTCGTTACCGCCGGGACAGCCCGGCCGCGCCCGTCGTTACCGCCGGGGCAGTTCGGCGCGGACCAGTTCGCCCGGCGCGGTGCCGGCCTGGGCGACCAGGGCGCCGCCCGGCGCCCAGAAGCCGGAGCCGCCCGAGGTCTGCGGCTGCTCGCCGCTCGCCCCGGCGGAAGTGGCCAGCACGGCCCACACCCCGTGGGTGGCGGCGCGGTCGCGGAGGTGCCCGTCCCGGCGGGCGGCCTGCGCGGGCCCCGCGCCGTACAGGGTGGAGGCGACGTAGGCGTCGATGCCGAGCGCGGCGGTCTCCTCGGCGTGCGCGGGATCGGCGGCGTCGGCGCAGATCGCGAGGCCGAACCGCAGGCCGTCCAGTTCCAGGACGGCGGGCCCGTGGCCGGGGGTGAACCGGTCGTGCTCGGCGCCGTGCAGCCGCGTCTTCCGGCACACGACGGCGGCGCCTTCACCGGTGACGGCCAGGGTGGCGATGGACTCGCCCCCGTCGGGCTCGGTGACCGGCGCGCCGACCAGGGCGGTCGTGCCGGTCGCGGCGCAGGCGGCGACCAGCGGGGCGAGGCGCGGATCGGCCGGGCCGAGCGCGGGTGCGGCCAGGTCGTAACCGGTCAGGGACAGCTCGGGGAACACCACCAGGCGCGCGGCGGCCTCCCGTACGGTCTGCGCGTGCCGTTCGACGTTCACGGCCACGGTGTCCGGGCGGCCGGCGTCGGCGCAGGCGGGCTGGGCGACGGCCACGGTGACGGTGACGGTGGCAGTGGGGGCGGCGGTGGCGGTGGTGGCGGCGATCAGGGGTGCGGGCATGGCGGTGTCTCCGGGCACGAGGTGGAAAAGATCAACGTATGCGCAGGTCCGGGCGGTGGACAAGGGTTTCGCGTGGCAGCCGGGACGGAGCCGCCCGGGGCGGACGAACGCACCGCTCCGCGCCGCGCCCGGAGCGGCCGCGGCCCGGAACATGATCACCCGAATGGATGAATAGCTGCGTGGAGTGCTTCAAACTGCCGTACGCCACTTCGTACGCTCCTGCCCAGGCCGGATTCACACCGGCCCCACCCGGATCGCCGCTGCTCGGCATCATCGCTGCGCGGCATCACCGCCGCTCGGCGCGGGTGACCGGCTAGTGGGGGCGGACTCATGACGACGACAGGGCGGGGCATGACCGGGGGCACGGAAGACCGCGGGGGGACGGACCCGGGGACGGAGCCGGGGACGGAGCCGAGGACGGAGCCGAGGACGGCCCCGGACGCGGACACGGCCCCGGACGCGGACGCGGACGCGGGGAACGGGCGCGGGAAGGGCCGTGGAAACGCCAGGGGCGGCGGCCTCACCAGGCGGCAGATGCTCGGCGCCTCGGCCGCCCTGGGCGGCGCGGCCTGGCTGCTGCGCGGCACCATCGGCCCGGACAGCGCCGAGGCGGCCACCCCGGTGCCGCCCGGCCTGCCCGCCGGCACCGAGTTGTACCAGCGGGTCTTCCAGAACTGGTCCGGCGAGATCCGCACCGACCAGCTGTGGACCTGCGCGCCCCGCACGCCCGAGGAGGTGCCGGCGCTCGCCGACTGGGCGCACGCCAACGGCTGGCGCCTGCGCGCCACCGGCTACCGGCACACCTGGGCGCCGCTCACCGTCGCCAACGGGACCCCGGACAGCGCCCGCGTCCTGCTCGTGGACACCAGCCGCCACCTCACCGCGATGACCGCCGACTCGCCGACCACCGTCCGGGTCCAGACCGGCGCCACCATGGAGGACCTGCTCGCCCACCTGGCCGGCCGGGGCCTCGGCCTGACCGCGTGCCCGGCACCCGGCGAACTCACCGTCGGCGGGGTGCTCGCCATCGGCGGCCACGGCACCGCCGTACCCGCCGCCCACGAACTCCGGCCGGAGGGGCACGGCTACGGCTCGGTCAGCAACCAGGTCGTCCGGCTCACCGCCGTCGTCCTCGACCCGGCCACCGGCCGCTACACGCTGCGCACCTTCGAGCGCGCGGAGGCCGACAGCGCCGCCTTCCTGGTGCACCTGGGCCGCGCCTTCCTCACCGAGGTCGTGCTGCGGGCCGGCGCGGACCGGCCGCTGCGCTGCGTCAGCCGTCTCGACATCCCGGCCAGTGAACTGTTCGCCCGCCCCGGCACCGGAGGCGGCGGTGGGATCCTGGGCGGCGGGCTCCTGGGTGGCCTGCTCGGCGGTGGCGGCCCGCGCACCCTCGCCGACTTCGTCGAGCGCGACGGCCGGGTCGAGGCGATCTGGTTCGCCTACACCGAGTACCCCTGGCTGAAGACCTGGAGCGTCGCCCCGGCCAAGCCGCTGGGCTCCCTGCCCGTCGACCAGCCCTACAACTACCCCTTCTCGGACAGCATTCCGGAACCGGTCGCCCGGCTCGCCGGCCAGATCCTCGCCGGCGCCTGGGGATCGGCCCCGCTGTTCGGCCAACTCCAGTACCTGATCGCCAAGGTGGCGCTCACCGGTGACCTCACGGACGTCCTCCTCTCCGGCGGACTGCTGCGCGACCTGCTCAGCGGCGACCTGATCACCCACCTGCTCGCCGGTGGCCTGCGCTCCGACCTCTGGGGCCCGTCGCGCAGCCTGCTGCAGTACGTCCGACCCACCACCCTGCGGGTCACCGCCAACGGTTACGCGGTCCTCGCCAAGCGTGCCGACCTCCAGTGGGTGGTCAGCGAATTCGCCGCCTACTACCGGAAGTTGCTGGCCGACTACCAGGCCCGGGGGGAGTTCCCGGTGAACGGCGCGGTGGAGATCCGGGTCACCGGCGTGGACGACCCGACCTCCTCCGGCGTCCCCGGCGCGCGGCCGCCGCTGCTGTCCGCGCTGCGTCCTCGGGCGGACCGCCCGGAGTGGGACACCGCGATCTGGCTCGACGTCCTGGCCTTCCCCGGCACCCCGGGGCTGGAACGCTTCGCCCGCGACCTGGAGCAGTGGCTGCTGCGCACCTTCGACGGCACCCGGGCGGGCTTGCGGGTCGAGTGGTCCAAGGGCTGGGCGTACACCGCCGACGCGGCCTGGTCCGACCCGGACCTGCTCGGTCGGGTCATCCCCGCGAGCCTGCGCGACGGCGGCGGGCCGGGCTGGGACGAGGCGGTCGCCGTCCTGGACCGGCACGACCCGCACCGGGTGTTCGGAAACCCCTTCCTGGACGGGCTGTTGAAGTAGTGGAGCACATCTGACGGATCGTCAGATGTGCTCCATGACGATCACCGCGAGGGTGTCCGGCGCCAGGGCGCGGAAGACGTGCGGGGCATCGCCCGGGTAGCTCACGTAGTCGCCCGGGCCCAGCTCGACCGGGGCCTCCGTCGGCCCGGCCAGCGCCCGGCCCGAGCCGACCAGCACGTGCTCGACGGTGCCGGGCATGTGCGGGTCGGAGGCCCGGGTCTCGCCCGGCTGCGCCTCGATCCGGTAGATGTCGCGCCGGGCGTTCGGCGGACAGGAGGACAGCACGGTCGCCGCGTAGTCGGCGCGCTCGGAGTGGGTCACCGGGCCCTCGCCGGCCCGGATCACCTTGACCGCCGGGCGCGGAGGGTCGACCAGGCGGCTGAACGGCACGTTCAGCGCGACGGCGAGGGCCCAGAGCGTCTCCACGCTCGGGTTGCCCGCGCCCGACTCCAGCTGGGAGAGCGTCGACTTGGCGATGCCCGCGCGCCGGGCCAGCTCCGCCATCGACAGCCCGCCGCGTTCGCGCTCGCGCCGGATGGAGACGGAGATCAGGCCGATCAGATCCGCGCCGGAACCCGCGCTCGGGGTGGTCCGGTCACTCATGCTTGCCACTCACGCTCTCTCCTGGTTCCTTCTCCGGCCCCCGTGCGGCTGGTGCCGTTCATGCTGCCACTCGTGAGGGCGGCTGTCCGCACCTGCCCGTCGTTCGCCCTGTCGGTCCAATCGTTCGCCTTGACGAACGACGGGCGATGGGTTCACGCTGGTGGACATGCGTTCGCTACTCCGAACACTGGAGCATGCCACCCTTCGGGACATAGCTCTCGTCTGCCTCGCCGACGCACTCGTCGGCGCCTCCTTCGGCGCGATCAGCGCCTCCGGCGGCCTGCCCCTGTGGGTGCCGGTCGCGCTCTCCGTCCTGGTCTTCGCGGGCGGCTCCCAGTTCGCGGCGGTCGGCGTGGTGCTGTCCGGTGGCGGTGCGCTCGCCGCCGTCGCCACCGGACTGGTGCTCAACGCCCGACTGCTGCCCTTCGGCTTCGCCGTGGCCGACGTGCTCGACGGCCCGTGGTGGCGGCGGCTGTTCGGCGCGCAGCTGATCACCGACGAGACCGCCGCGTTCGTCCTGCGGCAGGACGACGGGCGGCGGCGACGGGCCGCGTTCTGGCTCTGCGGGCTGGCGCTGTTCGTGGTGTGGAACGTCTCGGTGGTGCTCGGGGCCCTGGCCGGAGGGCTGATCGGGGACACGGACGCGCTGGGCCTCGACGCGGCCTTCCCCGCCGTGCTGCTCGCGCTCGTGCTGCCCTCGCTCGCGGACCGCCGGGTCCGTACCGCCGCCGTGGCCGGCGCCGTCGTCGCGGTCGCGGCCACGCCGTTCGTCCCGGCGGGGCTGCCCGTCCTGCTCGCCCTCGTCGGGCTGTTGTTCGCCGGGCAGCCCGGGACGCGCGAGGGGCGTGACGGTCGCGAGGTGCGAGAGGGGCGCGAGGTGCGGGAGTCGCAGAACTCGCTGCAGTCGCGGGAGTCGCGGAATGGGGCGTCGGTCGAGGAACCGGGCGTCCCGGTGATCGAGCGGGAGGAAGCCCGATGATGCCGTTGTACGCCGTGCTGCTGCTGGCCGTCGGGACGTACGCCTTCCGCCTTGCCGGGCCGCTCCTCGGCCACCGGCTCGCCCTCTCGGAGCGTGTGCGGCACCTGCTCGCCGTCGCCGCGGCCGTCCTGCTGGTCGCCCTGGTCGCCACCGGTGCCCTCACCCAGGGCCAGGGCTTCGCCGGTTGGGCCCGTCCGGCCGGCGTCCTGGTCGCCGGTGTGCTCGCGCTGCGGCGGGCGCCGTTTCCGGCGGTGGTGATCGCGGGTGCGGCGACGACGGCGCTGCTGCGGCTGTGCGGGGTGGGGTGAGCGGGGTGGGGTGAGCGGCGCGCCCGTCAGCCGCCCAGCGCCTTGAAGAAGATCGTCGTCGGGTGGGCGACCCCCGAGGGGTCGGTCGCGTAGTCCGGCACCGAACCGACCCGGGTCCACCCGGCCGCCTCGTACAGCCGCTCGGCCGGGCTGCCCGTCTCGGTGTCCAGCACCAGCAGCCGCAGCCCCAGCTCGGCCGCCCGTTCCTCCAGCACCGCCAGCAGTCGCCCGGCCAGCCGCTGCCCCCGGTCCGCCGGATGCACCATCAGCTTGGCGACCTCACCCCGGTGCCGCCCGTTCGCGGGCGCCGCCGGGCGCAGCTGGATCGTCCCGGCGAGCCGCCCGTCGGCCTGCGCCCGGACCGTCCACAGCAGCAGCCGCTCCGCCGCGACCTCCGGGGCCAGCGCCCGCCACCACGCGACGGCCTCGGCCCGCCCCAGCGGCGCGAGGAAGCCGAGCGACCCGCCACCGTGGACGGTGTCCACCAGCAGCCCGGCCAGTTCCTCCGCCGCGCCGTCCAGCTCCTCCGCCGCCACCTGACCGACCGCGTACGCCTCGCCCGCCATGTCGTCTTCCTCACTCGCTCGCGCCCGCCCGCCGCCCGGGCGGTTGCGCCATACTCGCCGGTACTGCGCCGAGAACGGGATCCCGTCGATATCCCGCCGACACTACAAGGAGCTTCGATGACGAAGCCGACCCGGATCGACCCGTCCGACCTGCTCGCCGTCGGCGACCTGCTCTCCGACGAGGAGCGGCTGATCCGCGACACCGTCCGGAGGTTCACCGAGGAGCGGATCCGCCCGCACATCGGCGACTGGTTCGAACGCGGCGCCTTCCCGGCCCGCGAACTCGCCCCCGAACTCGGCGCCCTCGGCGTGCTCGGCATGCACCTCGACGGCTACGGCTGCGCGGGCGCCGGCGCGGTGGCGTACGGGGTCGCCTGCATGGAGCTGGAGGCGGCCGACTCCGGGCTGCGCAGCTTCGTCTCGGTACAGGGCTCGCTCGCGATGCGTTCGATCCACGCCTTCGGTTCCGAGGAGCAGAAGCAGCGCTGGCTGCCCGGCATGGCCGCGGGTGAGCTGATCGGCTGCTTCGCCCTCACCGAGCCGGACTTCGGCTCCGACCCGGCGAACATGCGGACCCGCGCGGTGCGCAAGGGCGGCGACTGGGTGCTCTCCGGCAGCAAGATGTGGATCACCAACGGCAGCATCGCCGACGTCGCCGTCGTCTGGGCGCAGACCGAGGAGGGCGTGCGCGGCTTCCTGGTCGAGCGCGGAGCGCGCGGCCTGACCGCCACCGACGTGCACGGCAAGCTCTCCCTGCGCGCCTCCGTCACGAGCGAACTCGCCTTCGACGAGGTGGTGCTGCCCGCCGACGCCGTCCTGCCGGGCGTCACCGGCCTGCGCGGACCGCTCTCCTCCCTCAACGAGGCCCGCTACGGCATCCTCTGGGGCACCGTCGGCGCCGCCCGCGACTGCTACACCGCCGCCCTCGACTACGCGAAGAGCCGGATCCAGTTCGACCGCCCGATCGCCGGATTCCAGCTCACCCAGCACAAGCTCGTCGAGATGATGCTGGAGGTGGAGAAGGCCTACCTGGTCGCCCTGCGGATCGGCCGGCTCAAGGAGGAGGGCGCGGCCCGCCCGCCGCACATCAGTTTCGGCAAGCTCAACAACGTCCGCACGGCGCTGGAGATCGCCCGCAGCGCCCGGACCGTCCTCGGGGCCAACGGCATCACCACCGAGTACCCGGTGCTGCGGCACGCCAACAACCTGGAGTCGGTGCTCACCTACGAGGGCACCAGCGAGATCCACACCCTGATCCTGGGCGAGGCCATCACGGGCGAGTCCGCCTACCACTGACGGGCCGTCCACCTCGGGAATTCCGGTGGCCGGGACTGTCGCGGCCCGGCTACCGTGCCCACCGTGAACAGCAAGCCCACCACGCCCGGCACCGCCCCGACCACCACCCTCTGGCGCCCCACCGGCCCCGAGGAGCTGGCCCTGGTCGAGGCGTCCGGCCGGCGCGCCTGGCCGCCCCGGCTGCCCGAGCAGCCGATCTTCTACCCCGTCCTCAACGAGGACTACGCGATCCGCATCGCCCGCGACTGGAACGTCCCCGCCTCCGGCGTCGGCTACGTCACCCGCTTCGAGGTCGACACCGCCTTCCTCGCCCGCTATCCGGTGCGGCAGGCGGGCGGCCGTACGATCCTCGAACTCTGGATCCCGGCTGAGGAGTTGCCGGAGCTCAACCGGAACATCGTCGGCCGCATCGAGGTCGTCCACGAGTTCCGTCCCCAGCCGTGACGCGCCCCGCCGCGCCGGGCCCCGCCGTGAGGCGCGCCGCCGCGCCGGGCCCGGGTGAGGTCCGCCCCGCCGCGCCGGGCCCGGTTGGTGCGCGCCCGGGTGAGGAAGGCCCGGGTGGGGCGCCCGCAACCGTGCCCCACCCGGCAGTGACGGCGCGCGAGGTGCGCACGGACCACGTGCTGCTCAGCTCCGCCCAGCGGACCAGCACCACCGCGCTGCTCACCCAGGCCGCCGCCCGGCGGGGCCTCGACACCGCCGTCCTGGACGGCCCGGCCACGGTCGAGCGCCTCGCGGGGCGGCCCGTCCACTGGTACGGCGGCCCGCTCTCCGCGGCCCGGATCGCCGGACCGCTCGGCCTCGCCCTGCTCGAACCCGACGACGACTGGCTCACCCGCCTGCCCGAGGAGTTCACCCGGCGCCGGATCGAGCTCACCACCCTCGCCGAGGCGTGGACGCTGCGCCGCCCGGCATTCGTCAAGCCACCCGCCGACAAGTCGCTCCCGCCCGCGGTCTACCCGGACGGCACCCGCCTGCCGCGCACCGGCGACCGGATCGGCCCCGACACGCCCGTCCTGGTCAGCGAGCCGGTGACCTTCGCCGCCGAGTACCGGCTGTTCGTCCGCGACGGCGAGGTGCTCACCGGCAGCCGCTACGCCCGCTTCGGCCGGCTCGACCCGGCACCGCTGACCGCCGAGGCCGGCGCCTTCGCCCGGCGCCTGCTCGCGGCAGTCGGCGACACCCTGCCCAGCGCCGTCGCCCTGGATGTCGGCCCGATCGCGGACCCGTACGACCCGGCCGAGCACTGGGCCGTCGTCGAGGCGAACCTGCCGTGGTTCGCGCACTGCTACGCCGCCGACCCGGACCGCGTCCTGGACGTCGTGCTGCGCGCCGCCGGACCGGTCTCCCAACTCGCCCAGGCCGACCGCCGATTCGTCCGTACGGCCGCCTGACACCCGGCGGACACCCCGCGTTCGGCGGGTGGACGCCGGGCGGTACGGCGGGAGGTGGAGCATGGCGCGGTCGGCGGCGCCCTCGGCGGGCGCGGCCGGATGTGTACGACCGAAAGGAACCCCGCCATGTCCGCTGCCCAGTGGCCCCGCCCCCGGGTGCTCGTCGTCGGGATCGACGGCGTCCGCCACGACTACCTGGAGCACGTGCCGATGCCGCGCCTCCAGGAACTCGCCGAGGCCGGGTTCCTGGTGCCGGTGACCGTCGCGGACACCACGCCCACCATGTCCGGGCCGTGCTGGGCCACCATCGTCACCGGCGTCGAGCCCGCCAAGCACGGTGTCTGGGGCAACCACCTCGGCGGCAACCGGCTCGACGTGTTCCCCGACTTCGCCACCCGGCTCGCCCGCGGCGACCGCCGCCGCACCTTCGTCGCGGCCGGCTGGGACCCGCTGATGATCAACGAGTCCGGCGGCCCGCTGTTCCGCGCCCCCGGCCGGCTCTCGTACATCGCCCCGGCCGAGGACACCCCCGAAGCCTGGGAGGCCGTCGACGAGGAGGTCACCCGCGAGGCCGTCCACGTCCTGGGCACCGCCGACCCGGAAGCCTCCTTCGTCTACCTCGGCGCCGTCGACGAGACCGCCCACTTCCTCGGCTGCGGCGACGAGTACCGGGCGGCCATGCGCACCGCCGACGAACGCCTCGGCCGACTGCTCGACGCCGTCCGCGGCCGTGCCGACCACGCCGACGAGCAGTGGACCGTCATCGTCGTCACCGACCACGGCCACGTCGACGCCGGCGGCCACGGCGGCCGCACCGTCGAGGAGCGCACGGCCTGGGTCGCCTGCGCCGGGCACGGCATCCCGGCCGGCCCGCCCACCGGGGAGATCCGCCACCCGGACGTCGCCGCCCAGGTGTACGCCTCGCTGCTGCGCCCCATCGACCCGCACTGGACCCTCGACGGCCGGCCCTTCCCGGTCGCCCGGCCGGTGCCGGAGGCGGTGTCGGTACCGATCTGACCGGTGCTCTGATCGGCGGTCCGGCCGGTGCTCCGACCAGTGATCCGACCAGTGATCCGACCAGCGGCCGGCACCGTTGCCGGCACCGGGCCCGACGACGCCTCAGGGGCGCGCTGATGCATCCGGGTGCAGCAGGCCGGGCTGCGCCGGAGACCGGCCTGAGTGACGCTCGATCGAGGCCCGGGCGGCACTTGAAGACGGTGTGCCAGCCTGGGCGCCCCACCGTGTAACCCCGAGACCGGGTCGCTGGACATACCTCTGAAGGTGGAGACGGTACCCCGTGGGATGGAGACAAGATCGCGACCTCGTGGTGACGCTCCGGAGGCGCGGCACGGGCCACGATGGATACACCCGGACGGCAGACCTCGCCGACCGGACCGGAACCGGAGACGGAGAGGACAGGCGGGCATGAAGGGCATCGTGAGCAAGGTCGCACTGGGAGTCGCGGGCACCGGCATGGCCGTCGCCGTGGCCGCCGTGGCAATCGGCCCGAGGGTGTCCGATTGGTACGACGGACGCCACCAGGAGCAGGCCACCTACGACACCGGCAGTCAGGCCAAGGCCGAGCGCCGTTCGATGCCGACCTGGCTGCCCGACAACGCCTCCTCGGTGAAGTACCTGATGTCCACCACCGGCGACGACCGCCTGCTGCGCGCCACCCTTCCGGAAGGACGGCTGCCCGTCGGCTGCAGCACCGGCCTGCCCGGCAAGTCCGCGCACTCGGTGCCGCTGTCGCTCAAGGCCGGCTGGTTCCCCGAGGGCGTCGCGGCCAAGGCCAGTGGCACCTGCGGGCACTACAACGTGACGCTCACCGGCAACCAGCTCTACGCGTGGCAGGACGGCGCGGCGGTGCAGGCGGCCCTGCGCTCGGAGCGGCCCACCAAGCACTGAGCCGGGTGTCGTGTACTGAGCCGGGTGTCGTGCACCGAGCCGGGTGCCGTGCACCGCGCACGCCGTGAGGCTCCGAGTACGCCGACAGGCTCCGATCGGCCCGCCGGGCACCGACAGGTGCGGGCGGGCCGTCGTCGTGCGCGAGTGCCGCCGGGGTGGCCGACGGTGGACCAGAGGGAGGACCCCCGCTGTCGGAAACGGCCTGGGCTGCGATAGGACGGGGCGTGGACAAACCCGTCCCGCCCCCGTCCCGTCCCGTCCCCCGTTCCGTGAGGAGCCCCATGCCCGGCCCGACCGTCGGCCCTGCCGGCGACACGTCGACCGCTCCCTCCGCCGCCCCCACCACCGGCCAGTCCCGCTCCGGCCGGGCCACCATCGCCGTCCTGGGCGGCCTCGTGGCGCTCGGCCCGCTCACCACCGACCTCTACCTGCCCGGGCTGCCCGAGATCGCCGACGACCTGGTCGCCGAACCGGCCGCCGTCCAGCTCACCCTCACCTTCTCCATGTTCGGGGTCGCGGCCGGGCAGTTGCTCTTCGGACCGCTCAGCGACCGTTACGGCCGCCGCCCGCCGCTGCTCGCGGGGCTCGTCCTCTACACCCTGGCCAGCGTGGTGTGCGTGATCGCGCCGAGCCTGACGGTGCTGATCATCGCCCGCTTCATCCAGGGCGCGGCCGGATCCGCGGGGCTGGTCATCGGCCGGGCCGTCGCCCGGGACCGCTTCCAGGGCGTCGCGATGCTGCGGTTCCTGGCCTCCATCGCGCTGATATCCGGGCTGGCGCCGATCCTCGCCCCGATCGTCGGCGCGCAACTGATGCGGTTCACCTCGTGGCGCGGCACCTTCGGCGCGCTGACCGCGCTCGGGCTGCTCCTGACCCTGGCCGCCTTCGGGGCGCTGCGCGAGACGCTGCCGACGCAGGCCCGGGGCACCGGCGGGGTGGGCGCGGCGCTGCGCACGATGGGGCGGTTGCTGCGCAACCTGCCGTTCCTCGGGCTGGCGCTGACCAGCGCCTTCGCCTTCGGCGCGCTGTTCGGCTACATCAGCGGGTCGTCCACGGTGCTTCAGCACGTGTACCAGGTCTCGCCGCAGACCTACAGCCTGCTCTTCGGGGCGAACTCGCTGGCTATCGTCGTCATGACGCAGTTGAACGGACGGGTACTGGCGCGCCGCTTCGCTCCGCGGGGGCTGATGCTGGCCGGGCTGGCGACGGCGGTGGTCGCCGGGGTGGCGCTGGTGTTGCTGACGGCGGTCTGGGACTTCGGGCTGGTCGGGTTCTGCCCGCCGTTGTTCGTGATGATGGGCAGCATGGGTGTGGTCCTGCCGAACACGGCCGCGCAGGCGCTCAGCCTGGTCGAGCCGCGGGCGGCCGGGACGGCGTCGGCGCTGCTCGGCACCGGCAACTTCCTGTGCGGGGCGGTGGTCGCGCCGCTGAGCAGTCTCGGCGGCCGGCCGTCGGCGGTGCTGCTGGCGGTGGTCGTCCTGGCGAGCGGAGTGCTGGCGATGGCGGCGTACGTGACGCTGTGCCGGCCCGGGCGGACGAAGGCGGCGGAGGCCGAGGTGGTGGCGGGGAGCTGACGGCGGACGGCCGCCAGCCGGCGACGAACAGCGAACAGCGAACAGCGGACAACGAACAACAAACAGATAACAGCTGACAGATAATGAAATCTGTCAGCTGTTATCTGTTATCCGTTCCCTGTTGACCGTCAGCCGTCAGCCATCAGCCGTCAAGCGCAGCTCAGGCGATCGAGAAGTCGTCGCCGAAGACGTTGCCCTGGCCGTACCAGCCGTGCAGGTACACGGTGACGGTGCCGGAGGCGCCGGTGGTGAAGGGGACGGTCAGCTTGGTCCAGCCGGAGGCGTTGGTCCAGGAGCTGGCGGTGGCGTCACCGCTGACGCCGAGGTACGCGTAGTTGCCCTGCACCCAACCACTCAGCGTGTAGCTGGTGTTGGCCTTCAGCGTGACGGTCTGCGAGCACTCGCCGGTCTGGCCGGCGGTCGCCGCCGCCTGGAGCGCGTAGGACCCGGAGTGGACCGGGGTGGAGACCACGGCGCCGCCGCTCTGGCAGGTCCACGGGGCGAGGCTGCCGGTCTCCAGACCGCCGTTGACCAGGCCGGTGGGCGGCGGGGTCGTCCCGGTGACGGTCAGCGCGTACGTGGCGGTGTGGGTGCCGGACGGCCCGGTGGCGGTCACGGTGAGCGGGTAGCTGCCCGCCGTGGCGGCCGAGGTGGTGGCGATGTTGAGGGTGGCGCCGGTGCCGGCGGTGACGCTGCCGGGGGTGACGGTGGCGGTGACGCCGGCCGGGGCGCCGCTGACCGACAGGTTGAGGTTCTGCGCCGAGCCCGCCGTCACCGCCGTGGCGATGGCCGCGGACGTGGACGAACCGGCGGCCACGGTACCGGAGTTCGGGTTCACCGCGACCGAGAAGTCGTTGTCGGGCTGGGTGCCCGTGACGTTCAGGGTGAAGACGCCGGTGTGACTGCCGGAGGCCGCGCTGCCGGTGACCGTCAGCTGGTAACTCCCGGGCGCCACCGCCGAGGTGGTGGCGATGTTGAGGGTGGCGCCGGTGCCGGCGGTGACGCTGCCGGGGGTGACGGTGGCGGTGACGCCGGCCGGGGCGCCGCTGAC